>JADHLS010000481.1 GCA_016780605.1 Reyranella sp. | reverse complement strand
GACGAACTTGAAGCGCACGACCAGGGCGTTGTCGGCGACCTCGGCGATGCCCTGCATCTTCAGCGGCTCGAGCAGCATCTCCTTCATCTCGGGCACGTCCATGATGTCGGCGCTAACCTTCTTGGTCGCCTCGCGCAACTTGTCGAGGTCGGTGTCACGGGCGAAGCGAAGGCTGAAGTCGGCGGCCGCCCAGTCGCGGCTGAAGTTGGTGACGTGGCCGAGCTCGCCGAAAGGAATGGTGTGGATCTGGCCGTTCTGGTTGCGCAGGCGGACCGAGCGCAAGGTGAAGCTTTCGACCGTGCCCTTGGCTTTCTCGCAATCGATGTACTCGCCGACGCGGAAGGCGTCGTCGGTGAGGTAGAAGATCCCGGAGACGATGTCCTTGACCAGGGCCTGGCTGCCGAACGACAGGGCGAGGCCCAGGACCGAGGCGCCGGCCAGCAGGGGCGTCACGTTGACCCCGATATTCTCGAGCGCGATCAAGACCGCCACGATCGTCAGCACGATGGCCACCGTGACCCGCAGCAGGGGGATCAGCGTGCCGAGCCGCGTTGCCGTCGATGGCGATTGGCCCGCGAGCTGCCGTCGCAGGTACGAATCAGTGGCGTACTTGAACATCTCCCAGAGCACGAAGGCGATGAACAAGGTGATGCCGGCGGTCCGGGCCTCGCGCGTCACGCGGTTCCAGGCGCTGGCATCGACCAGGCCCAGCACGTTCACCACCCAGCTCTCGCCGATCATGACGATGACGGCGATCAGGACGGCGACGCGGACGCAGCGCGCGATCACGTCGGCGATGGTGGGCACGGTGTTGGCCGGCGTGAAGCCGGCCAACTGCGAGTCGAGGCGGCGCACGAAGGCCTGCATGAGGGTCTCGAACAACAGCAGGCCGGTGACGAGGTTGATCGTGAGCAACAGGGCCGCCGGCACATCGCGACGGCCGGTGACGGCGCCATAGATCTGCGTCGCGTCCAGCGCGACGATGAAGGAAACCGAGAGGCCAATCCAGTGGCGGCCGATGAAGCCCGCGAAGCGTGCGGCTTGCCCCAATCCGCCAAGCCATTGCTGGGCCGCCTTCTTTGCGCCGACGACCAGCCAGAGCAGCACTACGAGGGCAAGAGGGCTGGTGAGGAGGCGCGTGGCCGAAACGGCGCTGTCGGGCGCGCCGGTGGTGATCAGGACCAACGCGACCAAGCGAAAGAAGATGATCACGGCCAGAACGCTGAGCACATGGCGATAGAGATGGCCCGCTTCCCTGTCATCGACCTGGCAAAGCCGGGCAGTTGGAAATTGGGGCCGCAGGATCAGCCGGAGCACGAGAGCGTAGACGCGCCAGATCAACAGCGCCTCCAGCCCCGTGAATGCCAAGCGTTGATGCAGGGTCGCTGACGGGAACACCGCGCGGAGCATCAATTCGCCGGCGAGCCACAGCCCGAGAACCGGCAGGGCATCCAGCAGCGCGAGGGCGCCAAGATAGGCCAAGGAACGCATGCCGTATTCAGGACCGGCGTTTAGGGCAAGTCGGGCCTTGAAGCGGCTGAGGAGGCGCCGCAGGAGCGCCTCCACGGCGAAGGCGGCAATCAGCGTCGCGCTGAGGAGCGAGACGAAGCCGGCAGCGCTGCGCCCTCCCGTCGGCCTCTCGTCCAGCGTCCGAGGCAGGTCGGCGACGGCGCGGATCATCAGCGGGGTGCCGGAGAGGGCGGACGACAGTTGTTGCCAGAACACACTCAGCACGCTGGGCTGATCGTCCGCGGCAGAAGGAGGACTCGCGCTCGCGGGCGCGTCCGGCGCGCTCTTGGGCGCCGCGCCTTGCGCCTTGAGCTCGTCGGCGACCGCCTTCTTCACGGCCTCGACCAGCGCGTTGAACTGGTCCGGCGGGAGAGGCTGCGGTTGCGGCGCCGTTGGCTGGGCCAAGGCGCCAGCGGTCAACCCAATCCAAAGCGCCAGCGCCAGAGTGGCGGCGCATAACCTGGCCACATGTTCCCCCATTTTGCTCTTCCGGTGGAGTTTACGCGCGCCAAGGTCCACTCGCCGCTGCAATTTGTTCCTGGAAAAGCCGCACCTCTTGCCGGCTCGCGCGCCATTCGCCAAGGTCTGGCAACAAGACAGGAGCGGGGAAGCGATGCAGGCACGAGACGTGATGTCGACCGATGTGGCGACCGTCGAGGGGCAGGCCACACTGCTGGATGCCGTGAAGGTCCTGATCAATGCCGGGGCGACCGCCTTGCCGGTCGTCGAGTCCGACGGCGTGCTGATCGGCATGCTGAGCGAGTTCGATGTCATCCTGCGCGTCCTCGAGGGCGAGGGCGTGTTCGATCTGCAGACAGCCCCATCCAGTGCCAATGCACGCACCCTGGGCCTTCCGGTGAAGAGCCTGATGACGAGCCCCGCGATCTCGGTCGACGAGGATACCGGTCTCAAGGCCATCGCCGACCTGATGGTGAAGCATCGCCTGCGCTGCGTGCCGGTCGTGCGCAATCGCACCGTCGTCGGGCTGGTGAGCCGCGTCGACCTCGTGAAGGCCCTGCTGTCGCGGTCGGACGCCGCACCACCGGCGGCGGCCAAGAAAGTCGATGACGACCAGCTGCGAACCGACGTCATCGCGGCCATCCGTCGCCTCGGCCTGCCGCTCAGCGGCGGGTTCGACGTCGTAGCCCGACACGGCATCGTCCACCTTTGGGGGCAGGTGCAGGGCGAAGAAGACCATCGCCGCTATCAGGCAGCGGCAGCGAAGATCGACGGGGTGACGGACGTGGCCAGCCACATGCAGGTTCGCGCCTTGCGCGGCTTGACAGGTGTGCGGCGCTGACATGAAGACAATGGTGGCCTTCACCAGCTTGGCCGCCGCATTGTGCCTGACCGCCTGCCAGGAAAAGGCCACCGTCGATCGCTCCCGGGTCGAGATGGTGACAATAGAGGGCCGGAGGTTCGAGGTGCGCATTGTCCCGACCGGTGTGCCGGACGAGTACCGCATGCTTGTGGTGCGGGCGACCCTGGTGGTCAATCCGGATTCCGAGCGCGAGTACCAGCGCAACTGGAACGTCGCGCGTCAGTTCATGGACCGGACGTGCGGAGGCCAGCCGTACAAGACCCTGGACGATACTTTGGTCGACAGCGTGAACCTGCAGATCCGGTTCGTCTGCACGGTTGGTTGATCCAGTCTAGGGCTTGGCCGGCACCCCGAACACGGTGATGGCCATCACCAGGTAGACCGCGAGCAACTGGACGCCGACGAACCAGGTCGACCGTCCGTCGACCAGCAGGATCGAGGCGACGAAGGTCGCCGCCACGACCAGGAAGACCTCGACCGGCGGAAACGCGAAGCTGAGCGGGGCGGGCGCGATCAGCAGGCTAAGCAGAACCAGCAGCGGCGCCACGAACAAGGCGATCTGCGTGGTGCTGCCGACCGCGACGCCGATCGCGATCTCCATGCGGTTGCGCATCGCCATCAGCACCGCCGTGCTGTGCTCCGCGGCATTGCCCACCACGGCGACGATGACGACGCCGATGAAGAGGTTGGTGAGGCCAAGCGCCTGGCCGGCGTGCTCGACGGTGGCAACCAGGATCTCGCTCATCCAGATGATCAGCAACGTCACGACGACCATGACGCCGACGGCGAGCGACATCGACCACGGTTCGTCGTGTTCCTCGGCCTCGGCCGGCGCCGGCTGCCCGCGGAACAGATGCACGTGCGTGCCCAGCGAGAACACCAGGCTCAGCAGATACACCACGAGCAGGATCACCGAGACGATGATGCTGAAATTGACCGATTGGGCGACGAACTTGCCGCCGCCGATGGTTGCCACGACCGACGGGATGAGGATCGCCATGGCGGCCAGGGCCATCATGCCGACCTGCGCCCGCGTGCCGATGGTCTCGAAGGTCTGCACGGGATAGCGCAGTCCGCCAGCCAGGAAGGCCGCCCCCAGCACCAGCAGCAGGTTGCCGATGATCGAGCCGGTGATCGAGGCCTGGACGACGTCGAGCAGTCCGGCGCGCAGGGCGACGATGGCGATGATCAGCTCGGCCGCATTGCCCAAAGTGGCGTTCAGGAAGCCGCCGACCGCATCACCGACCCGGGTGGCGAGCTTCTCCGTGCCGAGGCCGAGCAGGCCGGCCAGCGGGATGATGGCGATGCACGCCATGACGAAGACGAGAAGGGGATTCTGCGGCCGCGCCTGATGAATCCAGCCGGCGACCGGCACGGCGATCAGCAGCCATGCCAACGGCGCCTCGCCAAGAATGCTTCGCAGTGTCTTCATCATGTTTCCCCCGGACGAAAACGATAGCGTATTCTTGGGCTGGTTGAGAGAGGGAGATCACCCATGCCCAAGGACGCCGGTACCGAGCCGATGAAGCGCAAGGAATACGAGAAGGAACTGCGCAAGCTGCAGGTCGAGCTCTGCCACCTTCAGGCCTGGGTCAAGGACCGCGGCCAACGCATCATCGTCATTTTCGAGGGCCGGGATGCCGCCGGCAAAGGCGGCACCATCAAGGCGATCACCGAGCGCGTCAGCCCGCGGGTCTTTCGCGTCATGGCGCTGCCCGCACCCTCGGACCGCGAGAAATCGCAGCTGTACATGCAGCGCTACATCGAGCGTTTCCCGGCGGCGGGCGAGGTCGTGATCTTCGACCGCAGCTGGTACAACCGCGCCGGCGTCGAATACGTCATGGGCTTCTGCACGCCCGAGGAGCACGAGCGCTTCCTGCAGAACTGCCCGGCCGTCGAGCACTACATCGTCGAAGCCGGCATAAGGCTGATCAAGATCTGGCTGGAGGTCGGGCAGGAGGAGCAGGAGCGACGCTTCCTGGCGCGCATCGACGATCCCTTGAGGCAGTGGAAGCTGAGCCCGATGGACCTCGAATCCTACAAGCGCTGGTACCAGTACTCACGGGCCCGCGACCTCATGCTGGAGCATACCGATTCGGACCACGCTCCCTGGCACATCGTGCGTTCCGACGACAAGCGACGAGCGCGACTGAATATCATTTCGCACATCCTGGCCCAGATCCCATACGAGAAGGTCCGGCAGGCCAAGGCCAAGCTGCCCAAGCGCTCGGACAAGGCCAGATACGACGACCGCGAAGCGCTGAAGGGCAGGCGCTTCGTCAAGGAGCGGCACTGACAGACTCACCAAACCCAGTGTGACGAAAGTCACCGCAGCGGGCCGTGATTCGCTGGACAATGCGGCCGGCTC
>JADHLS010000480.1 GCA_016780605.1 Reyranella sp. | reverse complement strand
GCCCGAGCCGCGCCTCATTGCCAGCATAGCGCAGGCTGCGGCCCTCGACCGGCCGTTGCTCCGCCATCTGCATCTGCATGGTGCTGTCGTCCGTCTTCTGCGGCAGCTGCTCGCGCCGCTCGAGACGTCGGTTGCCGGGGCTCGACATCAGGGCGCCGTCCATCGGCGCCACGCTGGTCGCCTCGACGATGCGGCGCATGAACTGTTGGCGCAGCAGCAGGGTGTAGGTCGTGATCCAGCTCTCGCCGCCCGCCCAGCCCTTCACGTTGGGCGGATCGAACGGCATCTGGCCGAGCCCGATCATCATGCGCACCAGCTGGGTCTTCTCCGGCACCGGCAAGCCGAGCACATGCACCGTGCCCACGATCAGCTCGACCGGCGACTTGATCAAACCGCCGCGGTTGTTGGGGTCGCGGAACTCGGCCGATAGCAGCAGCGAGCGCATCAGCGGCTTCAGCTCGTAGTTGGTGCGGAACTGCGCCGCCAGCCGCTTGATCTCGGCGGGATCCGGCTTCAGTGAGACGAACTCGCGCCACAGCTTCTCGACGATGGTCTCGGCGGTGCGCGCCTGCCTGAGCAGGATGGCGACGATGTGATCGCCGTCGAAGCGGCCGGTCTGGCCGAGGAAGGTCTTGTCGCCGCCGTCGTGCTCGCCCTCGCGGGTCTTGAACGCGCCGGTCTGGCGATCGACCGTCCAGCCAGTGAAGGCGCGGGCCGCGGCCTTGATGTCGGCCTCGCTGTAATGGCCCTCGCCCAGGGTGAAGAGCTCGAGCAGCTCGCGGGCGAAATTCTCGTTGGGCTGGCGCGCCACGCTGCGCATACCGTCGAGATAGATCAGCATGGCGGGATCGCGCGCCACCTCCTTCAAAAGCGTGCCGAAATTTCCCAACGCCTCGCGGCGGAACAGGGCGTTCTGGCGGAACAGCGCCGGCGGAAAACGCACCTTCATCAGCGAGGAGGTGAAGTGATTGTGCCAGAACAGCACCATGCGCTCGGTGAGCGGCTGGTCGGTCGCCAGCATCTCCTCGACCCACCAGTTGCGCAGCTCGCGGCCCTGCTCCTGCAATGGCCGCTCGGGCTGCAGCTTCTTGCCGTCGACGCCGACCTTCTTCTCGGCGGCCTCGGCGCGTGCTGCCTGGACCTGGCGCTGCAGCTCGGCCGGACCTTCATGCAGCCAGCCCGGCGGCGGCGTCACCGCCTCGCGCCGCACAGTCGCCAGCAGGCGATCGACGGCGGAGGCATAGTCCTGGCCTTCCAGCGCATGGATCTCGGCGGGCGTTGCGCCGAAGGTGGTGCGCGACAGGAGGTGCCGCGCCTCGTCGAAGCCCATCGCCGAGGCGGACCGCGCCGGCCGCAGCGGCCACAGGCCGGCCGACAGCGATCCTGCGCCAACCACGAACCCACGCCGACCGAGCGGTGCGACCATGGCTTTCTCCTATTGCGAGGGAGGACGCGGCGGTGGCGGTGGCGGCGCGCCCGGCTGCCCCGGGCGCTGCATCGGCGGCGGGCCGGATAGCCGATCGACCAGCACCTGATGAAGTCGCTGACGTTGATCGGGCGTCAACCGCTCCTCGAGCTGGGCGAGAGCACGCACCGTATCCTTCTGCTGCTCGGCGCGCAGATCGGTCAGCTTCTCGATCAGCGGCATGAGCTTGTCGGGATCAATGGGCGAGCGCCGGTATTCGTTGATGATCTGCTCGCGCGTCTTCTGGATCTCGCGGAAGCGATCGCGGCGGCCCTGGGCGTGCTGTTCGAAGACGCCGCGCAGCGCCTCGCGCTGCGGGCCGTCGAGGCTGACGTCACTTGCCACCATGTCGAGGAAGCTGGGGCGCGCTCCCGGTGGCGGCGGTGGCGGCGGCCCGCGATGCTCGAAGGGCAACGGCGCGATCCAGTTGCGGAAGACGAAGCCCGCCACGAAGAACGCGTTCAGCAGGAGCGACAGGGCCAGTCCCACCTGAAAAAGCAGGCGTGGCATGTCAGATGCCGTCCGAGACCAGGAATTCGGACAGGTCGTTGGACGTGTCGTGTTGCTGCGTGGTGTAGGTATGGCGCTCCTGCGCCATCGATTCACCCAGGCCACCACCCAACATGAAGCCGGAGATGGCGATGACCACGGCGGCGCTCATTGCCGCAGCGCGCTGAAAAGCAAAACGCCGGTCGCTGGCGAACAGCCAGTCGAACAGGCCGGGGAGAGCCGGCGGCCGCCGCTCGACCTCGAAGCCGACCAGCGCCTTGGCGCGCACTTCCAGGCGCGCCGGTGCGATCGGCAGGGGTTGGCCCAAGACCTCGGACAGTTCGAGCGCAGCACGGCGCAGGTCCGGGTCGGTCGCCACGGCGGCCTCGATGCGCGCCGCGGCCTCTTCGGACATGCGACCTTCCAGCCAGGCGGCGAAGTCGAGATCCGAAACCGGCGCCTTCACGACCCAGGACGCGACGTCACGGCCGGTGGCAAGGCTCTGCCACAGCTCCTTGTCGCTCTGGGTGGGACGATCGGTACTCATTGCGCTCTCCTGGTGCAGATTACGTCGGAAACCGGCCGGGCATCCCCTGCCAAAGGCACTTCTATTGAGGTTCCTTCTGGAAGTGAGAACGCAGTCGCAACAAGGCCTTATGATGCGTGCTGCGAACGGTCTGCGCGTCGATCTTGAGAAGCTGGGCGACCTCGGCCACGTCCTTTTCCTCGTCATATAGGCATTTCAGCACCAGCATTTGACGCTCCGTCAGAAGTCCCTGAGGAATCTTGAGTTTTTCCACATGGCGGTCCTCGACCCCCAGATTGGCCTCCGGCACATCATCCAGCGGCAAAGTGGCCTGGCGACGGCGACGAGCGTGATCAATGGCCGCCGACCGGGCGACTACGGCCAGCCAGGTCGCAAGGCCGGCCCGCGCCGGATCGTAGGTTTTCAACAGGCGATAGTCATTGGCGCACAGTCGGACGAAGACATCCTGCGCCGCGTCCATTACGTCCTCTTCGCTCAGCCGGTATGAAGCGAGCGCACGGCGTACGACGGCGTTGATCAGAGGCGCGGCCGCGGCGACGAAACCATCCCAGGCACGCTTGTTTCCCGTCACCAGCGTCCGCAGGTCGATCTGGTTCAGTTCCGTCACGCCCGCGTTCTTTCCCGGCCCGTCCGCCCTGCAGTGTATCAGGCTTTGTGGCGAAATCAGGCCTTCATCCCGAGCGAAGCCACCCGTAGGGTGGCGTAGTCGAGGGACCTTTCTTGGTCGCTCGCAGAAGAATAGGTCCCTCCACTTCGCCTCGCTTCGCGAGGCTTCGGTCGGGATGACGTGTGGTTAAGGAGCATTAATGAGCGAGTCGCTAACGCGTCAATGGAGAGTGAGCAAGCAGGCCGTGCGCGGCAAAGGCGTCGTGGTCGCACAGAACAGCAGAGCCGCTGAAGTCGGCGCCGAGATCCTGCGCAAGGGGGGCAATGCGATCGACGCCGCCGTGGCCACGGGCATGGCAATCGGCGCCCTGGAGCCGTGGATGAGCGGCATCGGCGGCGTCGGCTTCATGACGATCTGGAGCGCCAAGGAGCAGCGCGCCTGGACCGTCGATTACGGTCCGATCTCGGCGAAGAAGCTCGACCCCTCGAACTACAAGATCGTCGGGCCCGGCCCCGCCAACCCCTTCGCCTGGCCCGACATCCTCGAGCATCGGAATGAGGTCGGTTATCACTCGATCGCTGTGCCCGGCATGGTCGCCGGGCTGGCCAAGGCGCTGGAGCGCTTCGGCAGCCTGAAGTGGCAGAACGTCATGGCGCCGGGCATCGCGCTCGCCAAACGCGGCATGCAGCTCGACTGGTACATGCAGGTCATGCTCACGCAGGGTGCGCGCAATCTGTCGATGTTCCCGGCCTCGCGCGCCGCCTATCTGTGCGACGACGGCCGCGTGCCGATGATCGATTGGCAGGGCAACGACCGCTACATCAAGCTCGGTAATCTCGGCGAGACCTATCAACGGCTGAGCGACGGCGGTCCGCGCGAATACTATGAAGGCAAGCTCGCGCGCGACATCGCGAGCGACCTGCAGGCCGGCGGCTCGGCCATTTCCTATGACGATCTCGCCTCCTACGAGGCGCGCATCGTGGAGCCCCTGTCGTTCCAGCATGGCGCGGCGACCATCAACGTCGCGGGCGGCCTGACCGCGGGGCCGACGCTCAAGCGCACGATCGAGCTGATCGGCGCCAGCACCAAGGGCCAGGGCGCTCCCGACGCCCCGTTCTTCGCCGCCATCGCCCAGGGCATGCACCAGGCCTATGAGGAGCGGCTGACAAGCCTGGGCGACAAGCCCACCGATTCCTGCACGACGCATTTCTGCGCCGCCGATTCGGCTGGCAACATGGTGGCGCTGACCCAGACACTGATGTCGCTGTTCGGTTCGGGCGTGATGCTGCCGAGGACCGGCATCACCATGAACAACGGCATGCTGTGGTTCGACCCCGAGCCCGACCGGCCGAACTCGATCGCGCCGGGCAAGCGGCCACTCTGCAACATCTGCCCGGTGGTCGTGGCCCGCGACGGCAAGCCGTGGTTCTGCATCGGTGCCTCGGGCGGACGGCGCATCGTGCCGGCGGTGACCCAGCTCGCGCTGATGCTGATCGACCGAGGCATGGATGTGGAGGCGGCCTTCCACCAGCCGCGCATCGACGTCTCGGGCGTAGGTCCGATCCGCGTCAATCGCGATCTGCCGGACGCGGTCAAGAAGGCGATTGCGGCGAAGCTGCCGACGGTCGACGTTGCCAACCAGGTCTCGCCGCTCGGCTTTGCCAATCCGTCGTGTATCGTGCGCGATGACAAGACCGGAGAACTGACTGGCATGAACGAGGTGATGTCGCCATGGGCTGGTGGCGCCGCACAGTAGTCCCCTCGGCGTTGATCGTCGTTGCGCTGCTCGCTGCGCCCGCCGTCGTGCAGGCTCAGGAGCTGCGCCTGCCGGTGCTCGTGCCGCTGACGGGCTTCGTGGCCCTCGAAGGCACCAGCCAGAAGAACGGCGCGTTGCTGGCCGTGAGCCAGAACAAGGACGTCGCGTTCAAGCCGGATGTGCTCGACACCCAAGCGACGCCCGAAGCGGCGGTGACGGCGTGGGAGCGAGTCATGGGCGGCGGGTCCTCGCCCGCCGTCGTCGGGCCGATCCTCGGCACGCACATGCTGGCGCTGCTGCCGCTTGCCCAGGAGCGCGGCGTTCCGCTGCTCACCATCTCGGGG
>JADHLS010000479.1 GCA_016780605.1 Reyranella sp. | reverse complement strand
ATAACCTTCCGGCGGGGCGCGTTGTATGCGCTTGGGGCCGATACTAGAGTGCCTCGCCGCGATGCGGCCAGTATTGCGGATCGTGGAGTGCCTTTTTGATTGCAAGCATGACGGGATACGCCCGGGCGCAAGGGTCGGATGAGCGGCGGCGCTGGGTCTGGGAGGCGCGCAGCGTCAACGGTCGCAACCTCGAGATCCGCTGCCGGGTGCCGCAGGGCTTCGACCGTCTGGAGAATCCGGCGCGCAACGCCGTCGGCAGCAAGCTGAAACGCGGCAACGTGTCGTTGACCCTCACTGTCACCAGCGAGCAGCAGGCCAAGCCTTTGCGCATCAACCGGGCGCTGCTGGCCGAGCTCGCGGGCCTGGTCGAGGAGGTGCGCAAGGGCACCGGCGCGGCGGCGCCGACGGCCGACGGGCTGTTGCGCGTTCGCGGCGTCATCGAGGACGAGGAGCAGGGTCAGGAGAGCGAAGAGGCGCTGGCTGCTCTCGACAAGGCGCTGTCCAAGACGCTCGAGGAGGTCCTGAAGGCCCTGGCCGCGGCCCGCGCGGCCGAAGGCAAGGCGCTGTCGGGCGTGATCGACCGCCACCTCGGCGAGATCGAGGGCCTGTGCACCCGCGCCGCCGAGCGCGCGGCGGCGCAGGTCGGTGTCGTGCGTGCCCGCTTCGAGAGCCAGCTCGGCGAGCTGCTGGAGCGTGCACCGGCGCTCTCGGAGGAGCGCTTCGCCCAGGAGGTGGCGTTGCTGGTCGGCAAGGCCGACGTGCGCGAGGAGCTCGACCGGCTCAACGCCCACATCGCCCAGGCGAAGAGCCTGCTCGGCGAGGCGCGGCCCGACAATCCCGTCGGACGCAAGTTCGACTTCCTCTGCCAGGAGTTCAATCGCGAGGCCAACACGCTCTGCTCGAAGTCGGCCGACATCGAGCTGACGCGCATCGGCATCGATCTGAAGGGCGCCATCGAGCGTCTGCGGGAGCAGGTCCAGAATGTCGAATGACAACGGCCCGGCTGACAGCGGCGCGTCGGCGATCCAGCGCCGCGGCCTGATGCTCGTGCTGTCCTCGCCCTCGGGCGCCGGCAAGACGACCTTGTCGCGCCAGCTGCTCGACAACGACAAGCAGATCCAGCTCAGCGTCTCGTGCACGACGCGCCAGAAGCGTCCGGGCGAGCGCGACGGCGTCGACTACCGCTTCGTCGACACGGCGACTTTCCGCGGCATGATCGAGCGCAAGCAGTTCCTGGAATACGCCGAGGTGTTCGGCAACTACTACGGCACGCCCAGGGCGCCGGTCGACGAGGCGCTCGCCACGGGCCGCGACGTGTTGTTCGATATCGACTGGCAGGGCACCCAGCAGCTGCGCGACAAGGGGCGCGCCGACCTGGTCACCGTGTTCATCCTGCCGCCCTCGACGCGCGACCTCGAGAAGCGGCTGCTGACCCGCGCCCAGGACACCAAGGAAATCGTGGCGCAGCGCATGGCCAAGGCCGCCGACGAGATGAGCCACTGGGCCGAATACGACTATGTCGTGGTCAACCGCGACATCGCCACCAGCCTCAACAACCTCAAGGCGATCCTGACGGCCGAGCGGCTGAAGCGCGAACGTCAGGTCGGCATGTCGGGGTTCGTCAAAGCGCTGCGCGAGGGACGCTGATTGGCTGGCCGATGCCGGCCTGGCCCTGCGAGCGCAGCACCAGCTGCGAGGGCGTGTAGGGCCGGCCCGAGAACTCGGCGATCAGCCGGTCGCTTGCCGTCTCGATCGCCTCCTCCAGTCGCTGCATGAAGGCGTGCTTGTCGAGCCCGGTCTCGATCGACGGCAGGAATTCGATGGCGCAGCGGCCGGCCTTCTTGCGCCAGTCGCGGCGGTTCCACAGCAGCCCGAGCGAGGTGGCGACCGGCGTCACCGGCAGATCGAGGTCGCGATAGAGATAGTAGATGCCCGAGCGATAGCGCTCGCGCTCGCCGGGCGCCATCAGGTTGCCCTCGGGATAGATCGCGATATGGCGGCCGCCGTCGTAGGCGCGCTTGGCGAACTGCGCGAGGTTGGCGCGTTCGCGGCCGCCGCCGCAGGTGTCGACGCGGATCATCTGCAGGCGATAGAGGATGGCGCCGATCAGCGGATAGCGGAACAGCTCCTGCATGGCGACGAAGGCGATGCCGCGGATCTCGGCGGCGAGAATGATGCCATCGCTCTCGCTGTGATGCTTGTTGGCGAGCAGGGCAGGCCCGCGCGCCGGGATGTTCGCGCGACCGCGGATCTCGATCTTCATGCCGCCGATCCAGCGCATGCCCCAGACGACGGCGCGCGCCCACCAGTGCAGCAGGCCGCGCAGCACCACAGGCGTGGGGATCGGCACCAACACGATGCCGACCATCGCGACCAGCAGGGTGAAGACGTAGAAGAAGAGGTTGAAGGCCAACGAACGGATCATGTCGGCACTATAAATGAGTGAGCACTCACTTGTCAAGTGCTTCGGACAAGCGGACGAAGTCGGCCACGGAAAGCTCCTCCGCCCGGGCGGTCGGCCGCAGGCCAAGGCTGTCCAGCACGCGTATTGGGTCGGCAAAGACTCCGCTGAGCGAGCTGCGCAGCATCTTGCGGCGCTGGCCGAAGGCGGAGGCCGTGATGCGTTCCAGCGCCGTCAGGTCATCGGCCGAGGCAACGCCGGGTTTGGGCGTAAGGCGCGCGACGGAGGACACGACCTTGGGCGGCGGCACGAAGGCCGAGGGGGCGATGTCGAACAGCCGTTGCACCGTGCAGACATGCTGGGTGACCACCGACAGCCGGCCATAGTCCTTGGTGCGCGGCGCGGCGGCCAGCCGGTCCACGACCTCCTTCTGGAACATCAGAACCATGTCTGCGATCGCGCCGGCCTGGTGAAGCCAGCGCACCAGCAGTGCGGTCGAGACGTTGTAGGGCAGGTTGGCAACGATCCGTCGCGGCGGCGGCCCCAGTGCGGCGATGTCGACTTCGAGCGCATCCGCCTCGACGAGCTGCTGCCGGCCGCTCGCCGCCGCCTCCAGCTCACGCAAAGCGGCGGTCGCCCTGGGATCGATCTCGATGGCGACGACACGGCTCGCCCCCTCGAGCAACAGAGCGCGTGTGAGGCCGCCAGGCCCCGGTCCGATCTCGATCACCGTGCCTTCACCGAGCGGGGCGGCGGCACGGGCGATACGGCGGGTGAGGTTGAGGTCGAGCAGGAAGTGCTGGCCGAACCGCTTGCGGGCGTCGAGGCCGTGGGCCGCGATGACCTCGCGCAGCGGCGGCAGGTCAGCGAGCGCGTTCACGGCGACGGAGCGGTCAGACGCGACGCCGGCGGGCCATGTCGTCGGCCATGCGCAGCCCGGCGATCAGGCTCGTCGGATCGGCCCGCCCAGTGCCGACGATATCGAGCGCGGTTCCATGGTCAGGCGAGGTCCGCACGAACGGCAGGCCGAGTGTGACGTTGACGCCGCCTGCGAAGTCGACCGTCTTGATCGGGATCAGCGCCTGGTCGTGATACATGCAGAGGGCCACGTCATAGGTGGCGCGCGCGGCGGCGTGGAACAGGGTGTCGGCCGGGGCGGGGCCGCGGGCATCGATGCCGTCGCGCTTCAACGCCGCGATGGCCGGCGCGATGATGCGGCTCTCCTCGTCGCCCATCGACCCTTGCTCCCCGGCATGGGGGTTCAGAGCCGCCACTGCGAGCCGCGGCCGCTCGATGCCGAACAAAGCCTTCAATCCTGACGCCGCCAGGCGGCCGGCGCGCACAATCTTGACAGTGTCCAGGGCGCGAACGGCTTCGGCCAGCGACAGATGGATCGTGACCGGCACGACGCGCAACTCCGGGCAGGCCAGCATCATGGCGACGTCGACGCCGCCTGCCAGCTCAGCGAGATACTCGGTGTGGCCGGGATGCCGGAAGCCGGCGTCCTGCAGGGTCTTTTTCTGGATGGGGTTGGTCACCATGCCGGCGATCTCGCCCGCCATCGCCAGTTCGACGGCGCGCTCGATCGCCTCCAGGGTCGCCGGTGCGTTGGCGGCATCGGGCTGGCCCGCGCACACCGGCGCCCGCAGGCGTACCGGCAAGACCGGCAAGGCGGTCTCGAAGACATTGCCAGCTTCCGCGGCGCGATCGACCTGCCGTACCGGGACATCGAGGCCGAGCTTGCCCGCCAACGCCGCCAGGCGGTCGGCGTCGTCGAGGACAAAGAACGGCCGGTCGCCCTGCCGGCGCATCGACCATGCCTTGAGGCTGAGTTCGCCGCCGATTCCGGCCGGCTCGCCCATGGTCACGGCGAGCGGCGCGGTCGCGGTCACGACGGCTGCTTGACGTCGATCGTCGCCTGGCGGCGCAGGTCGCGCATGTAGCGGCGGCCCGCCGCCTCCAGCTTCTGCAGCAGGATCTGCTGCGAGATGACATCGCGGCCGGGCAATCCATCGGCGCCGACCTTGCCGCACAGCGCCACCACCTGCAGACCCTCGGCAACGCGGAACGGCCCTGCCGTGCCGCCGACATTGAGCTTGGGAATCTGCTCGAACATCTGCGGGTTCGCCTGGAGGTCTCCGACGCGCACCCCCGTCAGGTCGCCGGAGGTTGCGCCCTTCAGCTCGCGCGCCCGGCCGTGCAGATCGCCGCAGGTGCGGACCCCGACCATTGCCTTCGTGGCGTCGGCGGTAGCCTTGTTGACCTCGTCGGGCGAGGCGTTCACCGGCAGCGGCAGCGTCATCTGCGTCAGATTGAGGCGGACATCGTCAGGCCGCGCCGCTGCGAACTGGCGGCGGTCGATGACGTAGAGGATGTGCCAACCGGCGGGGCTGCGTATGGGCTCCGAGAACTGGCGGACGGCCAGCTTGTCCACAGCGGCGTCGAGCGCCGGATCGAGACCGCCGGGCAGGACCCAGCCCAACTCGCCGCCCGCCTGGGCCGTGGCGCCCTGCGAGAATTGCTGGGCGAGGGCGCCGAATGGGGCGCCGCGCCTCAGCTGCTCGACGATGCGGTCGGCGGAGCGCCTGGCATCGTCGGCCATGTCCGCCCGGTCGATCGGTACGAAGATTTCGGCGACACGCGATTCGGTCTTGCCGACATTGGTGCGCACGCGGTTCAGCGCGTCATCGATCTCGGCCTCGGAGACATCGACCTGCGGACGCACGCGGCGGCGAATGATCTTGTTCCAGGCGATCTGGGCCTCGATCTGCTGCACGGCGATGTCGAAGGAGACGCCGGTGCTCTGGATGTACTGCTT
>JADHLS010000478.1 GCA_016780605.1 Reyranella sp. | reverse complement strand
GCTTCTGCAGCGACTGGGTCATCTCGCCCGAGACGTATTCCTGCAGGGCGGGCATGGAATCCGTCTCCTGGCTGGTCGTCGGGATCGCCACCCGGCGCTGCAACTCGGTCAGGAAGCCGCCGTCGTCGAAATACTTTTCCGCGCGCGCGATGGCGCCGTCACGTGTGCCAGTCGTCGTGGTCATGTTTTTGCCGTACCTTTCACGGGGCACGATAGCAAAATGCCGCTCATGGGAGGGACACAATGCTGACATCCGGCCGCGTCGTTTTTACCGACATGGAAGAGGTCCACTACGGCAAGCCGGCCGCCCAGTCGGTGGCCGAGGTGGTGAAGGCGCACGGAGCCGAGCGCGTCTTCCTGATGGTGAGCGGCACGCTCAACCGGCAGACCGACGAGGTCGAGAAGGTCTGCCGGGCGCTGGGCAACAAGTGCGTCGGCACCTTCGACAAGATGCCGGCGCATTCACCGCGCTCGGCTGTCATTGCCGCGGCGGCGCAGGCGCGCGAGGCCAAGGCTGACCTGATCGTCACCCTGGGCGGCGGCTCGATCACCGACGGCGCGAAGGCGGTCCAGCTCTGTCTGGCCAACGACGTCACTACCGTCGCGGCGCTCGACAAGGTCCGCAATGCCGACGTCAAGCCGCCCACGGTGCGCCAGGTATCGATCCCGACGACGCTGTCGGCAGGCGAATTCTCCGGCATCGCCGGCGTCACCAACGAGGCGACCAAGGTGAAGGAGCTGTTCCGTCATCCTCTGACCATCCCGATCGCCGTGATCCTCGACCCCGAGGTGACACGACACACGCCGATGTGGCTCTTTCTGTCGACCGGCATCCGTGCGGTCGATCATTGCGTCGAGGGCGTGTGCTCCAACGAATCGACGGAGTTCACCAACGCCTCGGCGCTGCATGGCCTGTCGCTGCTGGCCCGTGGGCTGCCACGCGTGAAGGCCGACCCCAATGACATGAAGGCCCGGCTCGACTGCCAGATCGGCTCGTGGCTCTCGATGGGCGGGCTGGCGGCCGGCGTGCCGATGGGCGCCAGCCACGGCATCGGCTACGTGCTGGGCGCGGTGTTCGACATCCCGCACGGCCACACTTCCTGCATCATGCTGCCCTCGGTCATGCGCTGGAACAAATCGGCCAATGCCGACCGCCAGGCGCTGATCGCCAACGCCATGGGCCATCCCGGCAAGGACGCTGGCGACGTGCTCGACGACTTCATCCGCGGGCTCGGCATGCCGAGAAGCCTGGGCGAGGTGAAGGTCGGCAAGGAGCATTTCGACCGCATCGCCACTCAGGCAATGGGCACGCCGTGGGTGCCGCGCAACCCGCGCAAGATCGATGGACCGGCCGAGGTGAAGGAGATCCTGGAGCTGGCGGCCTAGGCCGTCCGCCTTTTGCTGCCTCACTCGCGGGGTGCACTTTGGTGGAGGTTTCCGGACGTTTCCGGCGTTTCCGACAGACCCACTTGTGTCGAAGGAGAACCCGACACGCTAGAGGTTGGAATTCGGATAATTACGCAAATATCGCTACGACCCTTCGCAGGCGCGGCGCAGGGGTTTGCGCATTTCCCGCAATTTCCGCTACCCCCTCGAGACCCCGGCCCCGCAACAATTCTGTCAGCTCGCTATCGAGGAAGGGCGACCGCCGGCGCCGGACCTGTACTCAGCCCGCGCGCCAGCGACCGCCTTTGCCTGCGAGCGGCGGGGCTCGCTTGTGTGTAGCCAGATAAACGATGCAAAGAGCGAGTAATCCGCGTGCATCGTATCATAACTCAGGACGTTATCAATAACTTTTGTACTATGCGGCGTAGTTGCGTTTTCGAGAGTTTTTGCGTGCCGTAGAGGCCATCGTTTATGTCAGCACTGCTGCCATCCGATTTGGTCGACTCATTGCCGGGAGCGCGCCACTCCAGTGGCGCTCTTTGCGCGCTTCAGGAATCGCATGAGCGGCACTGGAGTGCCGCGCTCCCGGCGATGATTCCGACCGGATGTCAGCGCTCGCGCAGGCTGTCGTGGCCGTAGCGCATCAAGGGCGACAGCAGATAGTCCAGAATCCGCCGCGAGCCGGTCTTGATCTCCACGGTCACCGCCATGCCGGGCGACAGGTTGACCTGGCGATCGTCGATCTGCATGTGCGTGCGATCGAGTGAGATGCGCGCGCTGTAGCTCAGTTCCTGGCCTTTCGGCTCGCTGCTGTCGCTCTGCTGGCCCTGCGCGCGGTTTTCGGGACGGTCCTCGCGCCGCTCGCGGATGATGGCGTCCTGCGAGACGCTCAGCACCTCGCCGTGCAGCAGGCCGTAGCGGGTGAAGTTGAAGGTGTCGACCTTGATCTCGGCGGCCTGGCCCGGCTGCACGAAGCCGATGTCGCGGTTCGGCACCATGGCCTCGATCTCCAGCCGGCTGTCGGACGGCACGATCACCAGCAAGGACTGCGCCGGGGTGACGACCCCGCCGATGGTGTGGATCGCGAGCTGCTGCACCACGCCATCGACCGGCGCCGTGAGTTCCTGAAGCCTGGTCTTCTGCTCGGCCTTGATCAGCTCCTGGCCGAGCCCGATCGCCTTCTGCTCGCTCTTGGCCAGCTCGTCGGACAGCGCCCGCCGGAACTCGGACTCCGTCTGGCTGCGGGTCTCGCGAATCGCCTGCACGGCAGCCTCAGCCTCCTGTAGACGGCTCTGCTGGACACCGAGCTCCTTCTGCTGCTCGACCAGCGCCTGCAGGGTCTCGAGGTAGGCAATCCTCGAACCGAGGTCCTTCTCCATCAGCGTCCGGCGCATGTCGACCCGGGGCTGGATGACCGGGATCACTGTCTCGAGCTTGTGGATGACGGCGGCAGTCGTCGCCTGTTCGGCCTCCTTCTGCGCCTGTTGCCGGCCGAGCGCGGCGAGCTTGGCCCGGTGCTCGCCCACCTGATTGACCAGGAGCTGGCGGTGGATGGCGGCCAAGGTTGGCGGCGCGTCGTCGGGCGGCGTGAAGTCGGCCAGCGGGTCGGCGCCACCGGCCAGTGCCGCGCGCAGCCGCGCGATGTTGAGCCGTTCGGCCAAAAGATCGCTGCGCAGGTGATCGCGGTCCGCTGCGTTGGCCGTCGGGTCGAGCTCGATCAGCACATCCCCGGACTTGACCGCCTGGCCGTCGCTGACGCGGATCGCGCGCACGACGCCGGTCTCGAACGGCTGGATGACCTTGCTGCGGCCGCCCGGCACGATCTTGCCGGTCGCCGACGCCACGATGTCGATGGTGCCCCACCACGACCAGGCGAGCGCCGCGCAGAACAGCACGATCAGCGTCGCCGCGATCGCACGGCCGACGGGGGATGGCGGCGTCTCGACGATCTCGAGGGCGGCCGGCAGGAAGGCGAGCTCGTCGCTGCGCCGGCTCGGCGCCGGCGTCGCGACCAGGGCGAGTCTAGTGGATGTCATGGATCCCTGCCTGGAGCCGGTGCAAGGAGGCGTACCGGCCGCCCTTTCCGATCAAGGTCTCGTGCGTGCCGTCCTCGATCACGCGCCCGCCTTCGAGGGTGACGATGCGGTCCATGGCGCGCACCGTCGACAGCCGGTGCGCGATCACCAGCACGGTGCGGCCCTTGGTGATCTCCTTCATGTTCTGCTGGACGATGCGTTCGCTTTCGTAGTCGAGCGCGCTGGTGGCCTCGTCGAAGATCAGGATACGGGGATCGCCGACCAGCGCGCGGGCGATGGCGATGCGCTGGCGCTGGCCGCCCGACAGGGTCGACCCGCGCTCGCCCACCACCGTGTCGTAGCCGTCGCTGAGCTCGAGGATGAAATCGTGCGCGCCGGCCAGCTTCGCCGCGGCGATGACCCGCTCCATCGGCATGGCGGGGTCGGCCAAGGCGATGTTCTCCCGGACCGAGCGGTTGAACAGCACGTTCTCCTGCAGGACGACACCGATCTGGCGGCGCAGCCAGGCCGGATCCGCCATCGCGAGGTCCATGCCGTCCACCAGCACCCGCCCGCTCTCCGGCACATAGAGGCGCTGGACGAGCTTGGCGAAGGTGCTCTTGCCCGAACCCGAGGGGCCCACGATGCCGACCGTCTGACCGGCCGGGATGTCGAAGCTGACGTCGTGCAGGATCTGACGGCCATCGACGCGGTAGCGGAACGAGACGTGGTCGAAGCGGATGCCGCCCCGGATCGCCGGCAGGCGCGTGCGTCCCGCCGCGTAGGTCTGCTCGGCCGTGGTGTTCAGGATATCGCCCAGCCGCTCGACCGAAAGGCGCGCCTGATGGAAGTCCTGCCACATCTGCGCCAGCCGCAGCACCGGCGCGCTCACCCGCGAGGCCAGGATGTTGAAGGCGATGAGCTCGCCGACCGACAGGCTGCCGTCGATCACCAGCCGGGCGCCGAAATAGAGGATGGCGGCCGTGACGACCTTGCTCACCAGCTGCACGACCTGGCTCGCGGTGTTGCCGAGGCTCAGCACGCGGAAGCTCGCCGACACGTATCCGGCGAGCTGCTCCTCCCAGCGCCGTTGCATCTGCGGCTCGACCGCCATGGCCTTCAGCGTCTCGATGCCGGTCACGCTCTCGACCAGGAAGGCCTGGTTCTCCGCACCACGCTGGAACTTCTCGTTGAGGCGGCGGCGGAACAGCGGCGTCGCCAGGGCCGAGATCGCGACATAGAGCGGCAGCGAACCCAGCACGATCCAGGTCAGCGTCGGCGCATAGAAGTACATGACGCCAAGGAACACGAAGGTGAAGAACAGGTCGATGACCAGTGTCAGCGCCGAGCTGGTGAGAAAATTGCGGATGTTCTCGAGCTCGCGCACGCGCGCTACCGAATCGCCGACCCGCCGGGCCTGGAAGTAGGCCATCGGCAGGGCCAGCAGATGGCGGAACAGGCGGGCGCCCAGCTCGACGTCGATGCGGTTGGTGGTGTGCGAAAAGAGATAGGTGCGCAGGATCGCCAGCACGGTCTCGAACACCGAGATGGCGACGAGCCCGATCACCAGCACGTCGAGCGTGCTGAGCGAGCGATGCACCAGCACCTTGTCGATCACCACCTGGAAGAACAGCGGCGAGACCAGGGCAAAGAGCTGGAGGAAGAACGATGCGACCAGCACCTCGCCCAGCAGGCGCCGGTACTTGTGAATGGCGCCCAGGAACCAGGTGACGTCGAAGCGGCGGGTGACGTCGGCCAGGCCGGCGCGGCGCGCCATCACGACGAGCCCGCCGTCCCAGAGCAGCGTCAGCTCTTCGCGCGTCATG
>JADHLS010000477.1 GCA_016780605.1 Reyranella sp. | reverse complement strand
GTCGATGGCGAGCTGGTAGTGGTAGTGCGGATCATACGCGTCCGGGTTGGGGGCGAAGGAACGGTCCGGACCGTGCTCGAAACCCTGGTCGACCGGCAGGATCACCATCTTGCCCGAGCCGCCGAGACGGCCGTGCATCAGGATGCGCGCGAGGTTGGCCTTGGTGCCGGGGCAATCGCTCTCGTAGTTGTCGAGGATTTTCTTGACGGTGCGGGTGATCTTCACGGCCTTGGCTCCCATGGCTCCATTGGACAGCGGCCGGTGATAGCGGCGGAGGGCTATTCGTTCAAGCCCTTGCCGGGGTAGGGATGCGTGGTTTTCCAGTGGTTTGCGATGTCCAACCGGCGGGTCACCCAGACACCTTTCTGCTGCTGGATATAGTCGAGCAGGCGCCACAATCCCGCTGTGCGGCCGGGATGGCCGATCAGGCGCTGATGCAGGCCGACAGACATCATCTTGGGTGCCGTGGCGCCCTCCTTGTAGAGCACGTCGAAGGCGTCGCGGCAGAGGGTGAACCACTGCTCCGAGGTGGTCATGCCGGCGGCGTACTTGCCGTCGTTGTTGGTGAGCGAGTAGGGCACGATCAGGTGCGGCTTGCCCTCGACCGTCTGCCAGAAGGGCAGCTCCTCGCCGTAATAGTCGCTGTCGTAGGTGAAGCCGCCATGCTCGAGCAGCAGGCGGCGTGTGTTGACGCTGGGGCCATAGCGGCAATACCAGCCGGCCGGCGCCTCGCCGACGGTCTGCTTCAGGGACTTCACCGCCTTGGCGATGTGCTCGCGCTCCTCGGCCTCCGTGAGTTGGAAATGGCGCACCCAGCGCCAGCCGTGGCAGCAGACATCGAAACCGGATTTCTTGATGGCCTCGGCGGCAGGCTTGTTGCGCTCCAGGGCCAGCGCGCAGCCGAACACCGTGAGCGGCAGGCCGCGCTCCTGGAAGGCGCGCATGATGCGCCAGAAGCCGACGCGGCTGCCGAACTCGAACATGCCCTCGGCCGCAAGGTCGCGTCCCTTCAGACCCTGCGAGGAGGTCGACGACTCGGTGAGGCCGGTCTCGCTGTACCCTTCGCCGTCCTGCATCGAGGGTTCCGAACCCTCCTCGTAGTTCACGACGAAGTTGACGGCGATGCGTGCGCCCTCCGGCCACTTGGGATCGGGCGGGTTGGCCCCGTAGCCCACGAGGTCGCGTGTCGGCTGCCAGCTCATGTCGGTCTCCTTACCAATTGGGCGCCCATCTGGCGGGCGATGTCGGCGATCTTGTCGTTGGGCTCGCTCATCGAGATGCGCTTCACGCCCGAGCGCAGGCAGGCCAAGGCATGGCCGGGCGCGTCGGCGCAGTCGACGATCAGCTCGAAGGCGACGTCGGGGAATTCCGTCTCGGCCCGTTCCTGCAGGGCGCCGAGATAGCCCGCGCCGTAGAACGAGGCGGCGGCTTCCGGCGTGATCAGGAGGGGCGAGGTACCATTGGCGCGCGCGGCCTGCAGCGCGGCCTCGGTCGAACGCCAGTCTCGCACCAGGATCACGGGTCGGGTTCCCATGGGGAGACCATACCTCATGTCGTCCTGAGCGCAGCGAAGGACCTCATCGCCGCCGGCAACAGGCATGAGATCCTTCGCTGCGCTCAGGATGACAGAAAGGATGCTCATGCCGGCTCGCTGCCACGGCTACTCATTCAGCCCCTTGCCCGGATAGGGGTGCGTCTTGATCCAGTGGCGGGCGATGTCGACGCGCTTGGTGATCCACACGCCCTGGTGCTTCTGCATGTAGTCGATCAGGCGCTCGAGGCCGACGGCGCGGCCGGGATGGCCGATGACTCGGCTATGCATGCCGACCGACATCATGCGCGGCTGCGTCCTGCCCTCGCGGTAAAGCATGTCGAAGGAATCGCGCAGCAGGGCGAACCACTGGTCGGCATTGCCGATGCCGGTCAGGTACTTGCCGTCGTTGGTGGTGAGCGTGTAGGGCACGACGAGATGGCCCTTGCCGTCGACGTTCAGCCAGAACGGCAGCTCGTCGCCGTAGTAGTCGCTGTCGTATTCGAAGCCGCCTTCCTCGACGATCAGCCGGCGCGTGTTCTCGCCGGGCCCGTAGCGGCAGTACCAGCCCTCGGGCCGGCGGCCGATCATCTTCTCGGTCGAGGCGATGGCCTTGGCGATGTGCTGGCGCTCCTCGGCCTCACTGAGCTCATAGTGCTTGATCCAGCGCCAGCCGTGCGAGCAGATGTCGTGGCCGGCCTTGGCGATCGCCGCCGAGGCCTCGGGATTGCGCTCGAAGGCAAGGCCGCAGCCATAGATCGTCATCGGCAAGTTGCGCTCTCCGAAGATGCGCATCAGGCGCCAGAAGCCGACCCGGCTGCCGTACTCGAACAGGCTCTCGGCGGCGAGGTCGCGGCCCTTGATGGCTTGGCCGAGACCATGGGCTTCGCTGAGCCCGGTGTCGCTGTGGTCCTCGCCGTCCTGGATCGAGGGCTCCGAGCCCTCCTCGTAGTTCAGGACGAAGTTGACGGCGAGCCGCGCCCCGTCGGGCCATTTGGGATCGGGCATGTTGGCGCCATAGCCCACGAAATCGCGGCGCGGCTTGTAGGGCATCGCAGACCTCTCAGGGGATGCGGATGGTGAAAGGTGCGACCGGCACGAACTCCTCGTCGCCCTTGCCGCCGACGCGCCACATGAAGACGGCGAAGCGGCCGGGCTTGTCGAGCACGGTGAGGCCGTGGTGCCAGGTATTGGGCTTGTAGGTCACGCCCTGCTTGCCCGTGGCGATAAAGGCTTTGAGGCCCGCGAGGTCGGGACCGCCCGCCGTGGCATGCGGCGCCACCACGATCAGCCAGCGCGCCACATCGATCGGCACGAAGGTCTGGGAGGAGTATTCGTGACGCTCCAGCAGATCGGCCTTGAGCGGCCGGTCGGGCGTCTCGGCCCGCACAGCGAGGGAGAGGCTGGGCCGCGCGTTGGGACGCAGGTTGCCCAGCGCCTCCTCGTAGTACGTGCGGCCGGGCTCGCTCGGCACATCGATGACCTCGCCGAACGGCGCGAAGGCTTCCTGCGTCAGCGGCTGTGGCTGGATTTCCACCGGCTTCTCCTAATCACGCATGCGACGGGTGAGCCCTACCGTCCATTCCATGATCAGCATCAGGATGAACGCCGCGCCGATCAAGACTCCCGACACCGCGGCGACGCGCACGTCGAGCGTCGATTCCATCATGCCCCACATGCGGATGGGGAGCGTGTCGGTGCGGGCGTTGGAAAGGAACAGCGACACCGGCACGTTGTCGATCGAGGCCATGAAGGCGAGGAAGGCGCCGGCGGCGATGCCGGGAAAGATCAGCGGCAGCGTGACCCGGCGCAGGGTGTAGAACCACGACGCGCCGAGACTCTGGGAGGAATCGAGCAGCGCCGGATCGAGCTGCGACAGGCTGGCCGTCGTCGTGCGCAGGATGAACGGCATGGTCACCATCAGGTGGCCGGCGATCATCAGGTTGAGCGAGGGCCGGAAACCCAGGGTGGAGAAGTAGACGAGAGCAGCGAGACCGAAGGCGATGCCGGGGAGCACCAGCGGCGACATGAAGAGGTTGTCGGCGATGCGCGCCGAGCGGTAGCGATTGCGCGCCAGGCCGAGCGCCGCCAGCGTCGCCAGCACCACGCCGATCAGGGTCGACATGGCCGCCACTTGCAGGGAATTCTCGGCGGCGCGATGGATCTGGCGGGACTTGGTGGCATCGAACAGCTGCTCGTACCAGCCGAAGGAGAAGCCGGTCGGCGGGAACTTCAGCGACAGGCCTTTGGTGAAGGAGGTCATGAGCGCGATGATCACGGGCGAGACGATGATCAGCACGGCAAACAGCGCGATGCCGCCGATCACCAGGGCGTAGGAAAGGTCGAGGAAGCTCTGTCGCCGGCCCATCGTCTCAGCCCTGCAGATGGCGGCTCGAGCGGCGGCCGAGATAGGAGAGTGCTGCGATCACCGTCAGCACCGAGACCACCAGCGACAGCGAGGCGACGGCGGCGAGCGGCCAGTGATAGACGACCAGGGACTGCTGCCAGATCACCAGCGGCAGGTAGATCAGGCGCACGCCGCCGATCACGGTCTGGGAGATGAAGGCGGTGGTCGAGCTCGCGAACACCAGCAGGCAGCCCGCCACCAGGCCGGGCATGGAGAGCGGCACGATCACGGTGAAGAGGGTGCGCCAACGCGAGGCGCCGAGCGCCGCCGAGGCATCGCGCAGGTTGGGGTCGAGCCGCGACATCACGCTGATCAGCGGCAGCAGCATCAACGGCATCTCGATCTGGGTGAGGGAGATCACCAGCCCCAGCTCGGTCTGCAGGAGCTTCAGCGGCTCGGAGATGACGCCGAGCCACAGCAGGCCCTGGTTGACCACGCCTTCGCGGCCTAGCACCACGATCCAGGCGAAGGTCCGCACCACGACCGACAGCAGCATCGGCATGATGATGACGAACAGCAGCACTTTCTGCAGGCGCGGGGCGAGGTCCATGTAGACCAGCGCCAGCGGATAGCCGATCACGACCGTGGCGCACACGGTCTTGAGGCCGAGCAGCAGCGTGTCGAGAATGATCTTGTAGCTGAAGGGATCGCCGAAGAATTTCAGCCAGCTGGCAAAGCCCGGTTCGGTGATCTTGTCGTCGTTGAAGAAGCTGGTGGCGATCAGCAGCAGCAGCGGCGCGAGAAAAAGTGCCGCGAAGGCGAGCATGAGCGGCAGCGCGAGCTGCCATTCGGCGAGGCGCAACCTGCGTGGTTCATCGGGAAGCGGGGCGGCGATGACGGCCGACGTCATGCTCCTCCGCCATCATGTTCCTCTCCCCCTTGGGGGAGAGGCCGGGTGAGGGGGTGATGCAGGAGATGGCGTTCGCGTTGCACCCCCTCACCTAACCTCTGCCCCAAGGGGGAGAGGAATATGAGAGGGTGCGCGAAGCGCAGCATCACTTCGCCATTTCCTTGTTGAACTTCTCGATCCACGCCGCGCGCAATGGGTTGATCTTGGCCCAGTCGTGCTGGACGTAGTTCGCCATCTCGTCGAGGCTCTTCATCGGCATCTCGGGCGTCAGCGGCACGTCCTTGTTGACCGGCAGGAAGTTGTAGGGCGCCTTGGTCAGCGCCTCCTGGGCGTCCTTGCCGACGACCAGGTCGAGATACTTGTAGGCGTTGTCGAGCTCGCCGGTGCCCTTGGCGATGTGCATGGTCGTGAAGAAGGTGATGGCGCCCGACTCGGGCTT
>JADHLS010000476.1 GCA_016780605.1 Reyranella sp. | reverse complement strand
CGTGAGCCTGCTGGCCGGCACGCCGGGCACGCCGCACACCT
Source organism: Reyranella sp. (assembly GCA_016780605.1). Classification (GTDB taxonomy): domain Bacteria; phylum Pseudomonadota; class Alphaproteobacteria; order Reyranellales; family Reyranellaceae; genus Reyranella. Next base: position 5,188 of record JADHLS010000476.1, on the reverse strand, counting down.
ATCGGGCGATCTACGACACGATGCACTATGCGGGCTTCATGGCCGGTTACGGCGCGGACGGCTATCTGGTCAATGTCAGGTCGGCCATCAAGCGCATCCGCAAGAAGTTCCTGGCGCTCGATCCGGCGTTCGTCGAGATCGAGAACCATGCGGCGCACGGCTATTGCTGGCGCCGGCCGGACGTCGTGGCGAGCCGTAACACCTAGAAAAGGCCATCCCCTCAACTCTCCTCTCCCCCTAGCGGGCAGGGTGATTGCATATGGCCAAATTCCCCGTCATCCCGAGCGGAGCCGCCCGAAGGACGGCGTAGTCGAGGGACCTGTTTTTGCCGATACAAGAAAGGTCCCTCCGCTACGCCTCGCTGCGCGAGGCTCCGGTCGGGATGACGGGGTCTTTGTCCAAATGCGATCGCCCTACCCTAGCGGGGGAGAGGAATATGGCGTTTGCTCTCCTCACGTGGGCTAGGGCAGCGTCACCTTGACGAGCTTGCCGCCGCGCACATCGACCTGCCGCATCACCGAGCCGCCCTCGGTCCGGCCGTCGCCGTCCCACTTCACGCTGGTGGTGACGAACCACAGGCCGTCAGGCACGCGCGCGAAGGAGAAGCTGCCCGAGGCGTCGCAGCGCGTGGCGCGCAGGCTCGAGACGTAGACCTGGTCGTCGCGCTCAAACTTCACGGGCTGCAGGCTGGCGGCGCGCATGCCCTTGGTCGTGCTGCCGAAGATCGCCGTCATGCGCGCCCGCGCATAGGCGCTGTCGGGGATGAGGTTGGCCGATTGGCCGGCGCAGGTATGGACCTCGTTGCCGGACTTGAAGCTGGCGGTGCCGCTCACGGAGTTGCTGCCGCTCTTGCGCGACCATTCGATCTCGCCAGGCGTCATGGGCGTGGAGAGCGCGCTGCCTTGTGGGGCAAGACCGAGCTGGGCGCAGCCGGAGACGGCCAGGATCAGGCCGAGAAGCAGAGGGGCGGGTTTCATTCTGTTGGTGGTTCTTGCTTTAGGCTCGACAGCCTAGGTCGATTGCAAGGCACCGCCCTGTGTCCCCTTGGTGTCTTTGCCGGGAGCGCGGCACTCCAGTGCCGCTCATACGGTCTTGAAACAGAACATGATGCGCCACTGGAGTGGCGCGCTCCCGGCAAAGACGCCCTGCGACACATTGCGTCGACTTCCGGCGCCCGCGCCGTGCGACCCTCGCCGTCCCATCAACTTTGAAAGGAGGTGATCCTGTGACGTCCACCAATGCGACACCGACGGGCTTCGCAGCCATCGCCACCGGGATCGTTCCTGCGCTGGCGGCTCGCTGCCTGTAAGATCGACGGTCGTCGGCGCAAAGCCGCCTTCGGGCGGCTTTGTTGTTTTTCGGGGCCGTTCAGCTCTTGGGAGTGCAGCTCGCGCAGGAGAGCTTCTTCGCCGTCGTGCGGCCGTCCTTGCGCGGACGGGATTCGGCGTGGCCGCAGACCGAGCAGCCGTCGATCTCGAAATGCACCCAGTGGGTGGGCTCACCGCAGGCCTCGCAGGGGAGCCCACGGCGGTTGCCGATGCGGCCGAAGCCCGGCGTGTGGCAGCTCGGGCAAAGCCGCTCGAGGCGCTTGGCCAGTTGCCAGGACAGCGCGCGCAGGACGCGCATGCGCGTCGGATTGCGATGGGCGCGCATGTCGGCGATCAGCACGGCCATGCCATCCTCGGAGCGCCTTGCTTCCTGGTTCATCGCCGAGACGACGTTGTCCAGCGTGTCCAAACCGCTCTTGATCGGGTGCGCCATGTCACTGCTGCACAGCACGAACACGCCATAGCGCGGGAAGCCCATCGCCTTCACTGCGACGGGAATGTTGGGATCGCCCGCCTTGAAGCGCAGCAGGCGCCAGTTGGTGCGATGCGTCGGCAGGGTCTCGATGATCCTGATGCCGCGCTTGCGGTCGAGGAAGGCCATGATCTCGACGCCGCTCGGCACCAGGGGCACGGCGTCGATCGGCCCGTAGCTGCCCTCGTTGGCGATGGCGCAGTCGACGTCGAGCGCGCGGAAGGCGAGCTCGGCCTTGAGGGCGCAGGTCTCGACCAGGGCGTCGGGCCGCGGCACCTCGCCGGAGAAGGTGCCGAGCTCGTCGGTGTCGAGCTGCGGCGCCACCACGACCTCCGCCCCCAGCACGCGGCGGAACGGCGGCGCCACGGCCAGCTCCTTGGCGTGCATGGTGGCGAGCGCGATGCGCTGGCCGGTGTAAGGATGATGTCCTGTCAGTGCCACAGCACCACGGTCGACGACCGAATCGATGGGACTTACTCCGCGGGCGTTACTCGGCGGCCTGGGGCATGGCCTGGCGGGCGAGCTGCTGCTCGACCAGGGTCGCCCAGTAGGAGGCGCCGATCGGCAGGATCTCGTCGTTGAAGTCATAGCCCGGGTTGTGGACCATGCAGCTGCCGTGGCCGTCGCCATTGCCGATCCAGATGTAGCAGCCAGGCTTCTTCAGCAGCATCCAGGCGAAGTCCTCGCTGCCCATGGCTGGCGTCGGGTTGCGGTTGACGTTCTCCAGCCCGACCAGCGCCGAGGCGGCCTTGGCGGCGAACTCGGTTTCCTGCTCGCTGTTCACGGTGGCGGGATAGCGCCGCTCGTAGCGCCACTTGGTGACCTCGGCGCCGAAGCCCGCGGCGACGTTGCGCGCGACCTGCTCGATGCGGCGCTCGATCATGTCCTGCACCGGCTTCTTGAAGGTGCGGACCGTGCCGCGCAGGGTGCATTCCTGCGGGATGACGTTCCAGGTGTCGCCGGCATGGATCTGGGTGGTCGACACGACGGCGGTGTCCATCGGATCGATATTGCGCGCCACGATCGACTGAAGCGCCGTCACGATGTGCGAACCGACCACCACCGGATCGATGCCGTGATGGGGCATGGCGCCGTGGGCGCCGACGCCCTTCACCACCACCTCGAAGATGTCGTAGGCCGCCATCATCGGGCCGGGGCGGACGGCGAAGCGCCCGACCGGGATGCCCGGGATGTTGTGCATGCCGTAGACGCCCTCGCAGGGGAACTTGTCGAACAGCCCCTCCTCCACCATGACGCGGCCGCCGCCCTCGTTCTCCTCGGCCGGCTGGAAGATGAAATAGACGGTGCCGTCGAAGTTCCTGGTCTCGGCGAGGTACTTGGCGGCGCCCAGCAGCATCACGGTGTGGCCGTCATGGCCGCAGGCATGCATCTTGCCGGGGATCGTCGACTTGTGGGCGAAGTCGTTGGTCTCGTGGACGTCGAGGGCATCCATGTCGGCGCGCAAGCCGATCGCCCGCTTGGAATTGCCCGAGCGCAGCACGCCCACCACGCCGGTCTTGGCAAGGCCGCGATGGACCTCGATGCCGAAGGACTTCAGCCTTTCTGCGACGATGTCGGCGGTCCGTACTTCCTCGAACGCCGTCTCGGGATGACTGTGGATGTCGTGGCGCCAGCCGGTCATGTCCTTGTGAAACGAGGCAATACGATTGATGACCGGCATTCGGTGCAAACTCCCAAAATATGGGTGCGGATGGTACGGGAGCGCCGCAACGGGTCAAGCGCGGTGAGCATGCGCTCATGCACATCAGGGATCGTGCAGGTTGTTGGTGCTGCGCCGATGTTTACTGCAAACGTTTGCGCGACGTCCTACGACTGAGGCCACGACGTCTGGTCCTTCGGCAGTCTGCCACTCGGATCATGGACCTCGACACGATGGGGAAAATCGGGTCCCCATTTCCACAGAACAAGATTGGCCATGTCCGGCTTCGCTCCGACCGCAAACGACGGCACGAGCACACCGGCATTGCCCTCCTCGATAAGCCGGTCGGCAATGCTCCATGACGCGGGATATCGTCCGCTGGCAACATCGTCCGCCCAGGCACAAGCCAAGGCATTGAGGGCGATACCGTTGGCCTTGCGACCGGCATCGTCCCTGAGATCGACGACGTCATCGACATCGACCTGGTAGGAGCAGACGGTCAGGGGATCGAGTCGATGGGCAAAGCCATGCGTCATCTCGACGATCATGCCGTCGATCGTCAGAGCCAAGTAGAGAGCCGGCACGCCTTTGCGATTGGAGCGGCCGCCATATGTCCTGGCGCCATCACCGGAGAGCGGCGAGAAGGCCCACCTGGGATCGTGCGCCCGATAGCACGTGCCTTGAAACCGCAAGAGGTTCGGCCTCAGGCAAATCCGCCCAGCGCCACGTGATCGAGATAGTCGCGAACGGCTGTCGCCTTGCCGTCCTTTACCAGCGATTCGGCTGTGCGGCCGCCGAATGCTGGAAGCGGCTCAGCGCGATACCAGGCCATGGCCTGATCCTTGCCGCCCGCCCAGTCGGCGACACGGGCGACGATTTCCAGCATCTCCTTCAGGCGCACTTGGGTCTTCGGCGCCTTCAGCCGGTTGGGGCGGTAGAGTGTCTCGACGCTGAGGCCGGCTGTCTCGGCGAGCTGGGCCTTGGAAAAGCCGAACGACTTGATGACCCGATCGATCGCAACTGTGCCCTTGGGCCCGATGAGTTCCAGCCTGAGGCGCTGCGCCGAAGAGCCTTCGCGCTTCTTTTTGGCTTTCGTGCTCATTTGCCATCCCCCGCAAAATGACTCGCTGAGCGAAATTTCGTTGATCGGACGTCCGGCCGTCCCTAGCATTCCTCACAAGGTCTGAAACACCGGCGCGTCGCGGACAACGCGAGCATCAACAGAGGAGGAACGCACATGACTTGGAGGACAGTCAGTCGGCGTCGCTTCGTCAAAAACACAGTCGCTCTCTCGTGGCTGCACCGTTCGTCCGCGGCGCCCATGCGGCGGGAAAGCTCGCGATCGGTCTATGGGACCATTGGGTGCCGGGCGCCAACGCCGGCGCCGAGGCCGTCGCCCGGGCGTGGGCGGAAAAGGAGAAGGTCGAACTCACGATCGACTTCATCACCTCTCAGGGCAACAAGCTGATCCTGACCGCGGCCGCCGAGGCGCAGGCGCGGTCGGGCCACGACATCCTGGCGCTCGGCAGCTGGGATTGCGCGCGCTACTCCGAGCAGCTCGTGCCGGTGGACGACATCATGGCGCAACTGGTCAAGCAGAACGGCAAGGCCAGCTCGATCACGACCTACCTCGGCGTGATCGACGGCAAGTGGCTCGGCGTGCCGGGGACGCCGGGAGCCCAGTTCAAGGGACCGGCCTCTCGCATCGATCTCCTGAAGCAGCATGCA
>JADHLS010000475.1 GCA_016780605.1 Reyranella sp. | reverse complement strand
CTCTGCGCTCGTTGTCCAGCTTCGGATGAAATCCGATCACGTCGATGTCGCTGTGGTTGGAGTCCTGATTGAGGACGAACTCCGGATGATCCTTGCGGGGCAAGAACTTGACGTTGTGTTGGACGAAGTATCCCTTGTGAACAAGGTATTCTTCAACGATCTGTTCCAATATGTCTTCTTTGAAGCCTAGCCACCGTCCCTACTGTTCTGGCTGCTGCCAGTTCTCGCACCCGGATTCGCCCGTCCAACATTCAATGCCTTCGTCAGCCCGTAGAATATCTCATACTCAACGTGAGTTCGAACTTTTGGGGCTAGATTGGATGGCGTTCGTTCGCGAAAGCACCAGCGGATGAACTGTTCACTGCGCTCGTCTTCATCATCCCTTTCGATGTAACAAACAACGTTCTGCTCATACAAAAACTGCAGAAAACCGTCAGCAGATTCGAAAAATTGGGGAAGAGGCTTACTGCCGCCCGTACAATCAGCGATAAAATCCGTAAATGCGTCAATGAATTCATCATATGAAAACTTCTTTTTTCCTCTTAGATGGGAGAAGAACTGTAGAAAGAGATCAAACTCGTCCTGCGAGTAGTAGAAAAGCAGCTGATCCCTGATCTCTCCCAATAAATAGTCGGCGTGGGCATCACGAAACGAAGGATCATTAAAGTCGTTCGCACTGACATAGCTTAGCCCCGATACTGACGGGACCATTCCATCAAGAATAATCCGCGTAAAGCGTTGGTTGGACAACTGTGTCTTGATCACCATGAGCACCAACAGAAATATCTCGGCAAAGGAACCTATTCGATATCTCGCGGAGCGCATCGACAAGGCTGATCTGGGAGAGAATGTGGTGCGTGCCAGGTTGGAGACCCACGTTGTGCCTTTTGATGCATTGAACGTTGGCGGGTACACAAAAATCAGCTCGGAGCAAGACCGGCAGAAAAAGATCCAGCGCGATTTCGCAAATTTTCTTCAAGCACGTGCGAGCTTGGTGAATTCGGCTTTCAAGGCGTTATGCGAAGGGCGCAATTGGCCAAACGAAGGATAGTGATCGCCAGTTCGCCCCCAGTTGCAGTTAGGTAAGCAAGATTGCGTGCGCCTGTCGCAGCCCCTAGAAGTCGCCAAGGAAGAAGCGGGTGCCGATCTATCTCTTTGGACCCTTCGTTCTCGATCCGGCCGAGCGTTCGCTGACGCGCGATGGCGGGAAGACGGCGGTTCCCGGCAAGGCCTGGCAGATCCTGGTGATGTTGGCCGAAGCGCGCGGCAGCCTGGTCACGCACGAGGCGATGCGGGCAAAGCTGTGGCCCAACATCGTCGTCGAGGACCGGACCTTGACCGTCCACGTGTCGACCCTGCGCAAGGCGATGGGCGGCGGGACGCATATCGAGACCGTGCCCGGCGTCGGCTATCGCCTGGCCGTCCCCGTCAAGGTCATGGCCAACACCGAGGGCGCGGAGCGACAGGCCTCCGCGCGCCCGCCCCTCCCTGTCCCCGTGTCGCGACGCCTTGCGGTGCGGCCCTTCTCGACCGCCGGCCTGGCGCTGAGCGACACCTGGCTCGGGGTCGGCATGGCCGACGCCCTCACCAACATGCTGTCGGCGATCCCCGGCCTGACGGTCGCTCCCGTCGCCGCCGCCGACCGGGTCTCGTCCGCCACCGACACGCTCGCGGCGGCGCGCTCGCTCGAGCTCGACCAGATGCTCGAAGGCTCGGTCGACCTCGACGACGAACGCCTGAAGGTCTCGGCGCGCCTGATCGACATATCGACCGGGCGCACGCGGCAGGCTGAGACCTTCGCGCAGGCCGAGGGCGGGGCCGGCGCCGCGGCCCTGCAGGAAGCGATCGCGCAATGGGTCGCGCAGTCGATGCTGCAATCGTCGGCGCTCGACCCCGTGCACAGCTATCATCCGCGCTCGTCCGAGGCCTTCTTCCTGCAGCTCCAGGCGCGGGCCAGCCTGCGGGCGCACGCCGCCGTCCCGGCGATGCGCGCCCTGGTGCTGTTCGAGCAGGCGGTGGCGGCCGATCCCGACTACGGGCTGGCCCATGCCGGGCTCGCCTCGACCTACAGGCTGCTGGGCTCGACGGCGATCCGCCGGCCGCTGCCGATCGAGGAGGCGATGCCGAAGGCGCGCCAGTCGGCCGAGCGCGCGCTCGCCCTCGACGACAGGATCGACGAGGCGTGGACCGTGCTCGGCCACATCAAGATGGAGGTCGACTGGGACTGGGAGGGCGCCGAGGCCGACCTGGCGCACGCCGTCGCGCTCAATCCCAGCTCGGTCGATGCGCTGGTCACCTATGGCCAGTTCCTGGGGACGCTGGGGCAGTACGGCGAGGCGATCGACGTGCTGCAGCAGGCGTTGCGCATCGACGCCGCGTGCGCCGACGCGATGAACCTGCTGGGCTTCATCCATTCGGTCGGCGGCGAGGCCGATCGCTGCCTCGACTACCTGGCGCGGATGGCCGAGCTGGCGGGCGCTGCTGTCGCGCATCCTGGTGCTCGACGAAGCCGGACGGCGCGACGACGCCATGCGGGAGAGGCTGGCCTGGCTGAGGCTCGAGGAGCGGCGGCCCGACCTGGCCGACCAGCTGGCCGACACCGAGCGGACGCGCGGATGGGAAGCGGCGATGGACGAGTGGATCGGCCTGCTGGAGCGGCGCAGCCGGTGGACCGCCGCGGCCTTCCAGTCCGCCGTCGCCGGCCAATCCAACCCAAAATGGGTCGAGCACGCGCTCGACTGTCTGGAACACGCGCAGAACCAGCGCTTCGCCACCTTTCCGCTGTTGCTGCAGGCGCAGGCGCTGCGGCCGCTGCGGGGGCATGCCCGGTTTCGGGCGATCCTGCGCGGGCTCAGGCTGGAAGGGCGGGCCTGTTTCGAGGCGCGGTGAGGGCTCCTCCTTGGCCTCCAGGGGGCGCTGAAAGCCGCAACTCCTTGCACTCCAAACCAATTGCACCAGAGACGCAATATATGCACACTCCCGCCTTAATTAAGAGGGTGGGGGAGTTCGCTGAGGAGACGCAAGCAGTTAGCGGCACTGTTGGCCCTGGCGGTGTTGATGCAGGCCGCGCCGGGGCGGGCGCAGGTCCAGATTCCGCTGCAATACGCCTTGGACAACACGCGCCTCGGCATCTACGTCGGGATCAACGGGTCGCCGGGCAAGCCCTACCTGTTCGACACCGGCTCGACCCTGTTCAACGCCGCCTACCACTCGGCCTGGTGGGCGGGCTTTGCCAATGCGCCGACCAGCAACAATGCGCCGACAACGCCCGGACTGCCGACCGGCGTCGCCTACAAATACCTGGGCGACTCGCAGCCTTTCTATACGGGCAACATCGTGCAGGTGCCGCTCCTGACGTTCTATCAGTCGGGCAATCTCACGACGCCCGTTGCGTCGCTTTCCTCGGGTGCCGGGTTCCAGGTCAACGCCCTCTATCAAGGCACCGACGCCAAGGGAAACACGATCTATTTCCCGCGCTACTTCGACGACCACACCAGGGCGCCGATGGGTGACACGTGGTACGGCACGTTCGGCGCCGGCAACTTCACGTCCTCCCTGGACACGTCGACATCGGCCACGTACCTCGCCGGCGGCATCCTGGGCCAGGCGGTGATTCCGGGCATGGCAGCGCAGGGTTACGTCTTGTCGGCCAACGGCCAGGCGAACCCCACCAATGCGGGCAGTTCGATCGTCAATACGCCGAGGAGCGGCAACAGCAGCGTGACGGTGGGCGGCCAGCAGGTGCAGCTCTGCAGTCCCTGCGTGTCGCTGGGATTGACGCCCGCGGTACTGGGACAGTTCATGCCGGTCGGCTTGCCCGCCAACAATCCGGGCCTGGTGGGCGCCATGCGAACCGCGCGCGGCGAGTACTTCCCGGTCTCGGGCAATCCCGGCTCGGTGCAGGACAGCATCCGCATCAACGCCACGCTGAACGGCGGCACGGTCACGACGTCCGCCCTGCTGGACACCGGCACGGTGAATCTCGGCATCAACCAGAATCTGAGCGGTGGCACGGCCGGCAATACCCTGATCGTCGTCGGCGTGGATGCGAAGGGCAATCCCATCGTCGCCCTGCCGACATCGTCGATGACCTTGACGGACTCCGGTGTCTACAGCCGCAACACCCAACACACTTACGCCAACATGACGCTGGGCATCGGCTTCTTCATGCAGAATTCGGTGCTGTACGACCTGAGCGACGGGCTGCTTTCCTGGACGCCGTACTTCGTGACGACCCAGCCGCTCGTCACCACGGCGGACGGGCCGCTGATCATCGGCGGCAGCAACGTCATGCTGGGTCTTGCCGGCGTGATCTCCGGGCCGGGGGGCGTCATCATCAACTCGGGCGGCAACGCCCAGCTCAGCGCCGTCAACACCTATACGGGACCGACCCTGATCAACCCCGGCGGAACACTCCTGATCTCGGGGCCGGGCAGCATCGCCCAGTCATCGGGCGTGACCAACAACGGCATCTTCGACATATCGCGCGCCTGGCAGCCGGTCGCCGTCCAGTCGCTGGCAGGCTCGGGCACGATCTATCTCGGGCCCCAGAACCTTACCATCACCAACGGCAGCGGCACCTACACCGGCAACATCGCCGATGCCGGCGGCGCCTACAACGTCGCGGGCGGCAGCCTGACCCTGGCCGGCGGTTCGCTCACGCTCGCCGGCACCAACACCTATACCGGCGGCACCTCGGTGAGCGGCGGCACGCTGACGCTGTCGGGATCGATGGTGGGGCCGCTCAGCATCCTTCCGGGCGGCACCTTCGCGTTGGCGCCCGGCGGCAGCTATGCCAATCCCGGCGGCACGGTGGCGAACAGCGGGACCCTGGTGGTGAACGGCACGCTGTCGTCCAACGTGCTGAACGGCGGCCTGCTTACCGGCGCGGGCACCATCGTCGGCAACGTCTTGAACGGCGGCATCGTGGCGCCCGGCAACTCGATCGGCACCCTGTCGATCGCCGGCAACTACATCCACGGTTCCCCGGCGAGCTACATGGTCGAGGCCAACGCCTCCGGGCAGAGCGACCTGATCAATGTCGGCGGCACGGCAAACCTGCAGGGCGGCCCGGTCTTCGTCTCTGCCCAGCCCGGCACCACCTACGCGCCGCGGACCACCTACAGGATCGTGAGCGCCGCGGGCGGTCTTTCAGGCACCTTCTCCTCGGTCAATGAGCTCTATCCCTTTCTGCTGTCGAGCCTCAGCTACGACGCCAACAACGCCTATCTTACGCT
>JADHLS010000474.1 GCA_016780605.1 Reyranella sp. | reverse complement strand
GAACCGCTCGGCCGAGAGCATCTCGTCGATCGAAGGCCTTGGCCGGGTGACCGCAAATCGCGTGCCATCGACCATGACTTCCGGCGCCAGGGGCCGGCTGTTGTAGGTCGAGGCCATCACGGCCCCATAGGCGCCCGCCGAGCGTATCATGATCAAGTCTCCGGCAGCCAGCGGCGCCATATCACGGTCCTGTGCCAGGTAGTCTCCGGATTCGCAGATCGGCCCAACAATGTCACAGCGGATCGTGGCGGCAGCGGGGCGTTCACGGACCGGTACGATTTCGTGCCAAGCCTCATAAAGGGTGGGCCTGATCAGGTCGTTCATGGCTGCGTCGACGATCACGAAAGTCTTTGCCGCACCGGGCTTCACGAGGATCACCTCGCTCACGAGCACGCCCGCTTCGCCGACCAGCCGACGGCCAGGCTCGAAGGTCAACGCGCAACCCAGCCCTGCAGTTTCCCGGGCGACCATCGCCAGGAAGTCGGCGATCGCGGGCGGCTTCTCCTGGGCATAAACGATCCCCAGGCCGCCGCCGATATCGAAGCGGTCGATGCGGTGGCCGTCGGCGCGCAGCTGCCCGATGAGCTCCCGGACCCGCACGATGGCATCGCGGTAAGGGTCGAGCGAGGTGAGCTGCGAGCCGATATGCATCGCCACCCCCACGACGTTGAGGTTGGGCAGGCGGCCGGCCAAGGCGTAGGCCTCGCGGGCCAAGTCAAAGTCGATGCCGAACTTGTTTCCCTTGCGCCCAGTCGTGATCTTGGCGTGGGTCTTGGCGTCGACGTCGGGGTTCACCCGGATGGTGATGCCCGCCTTGACGCCAAGCTGGCCGGCCACCGCGTTCAAGGTCTCAAGCTCCCATGAGCTCTCGACGTTGATCTGGCCGACCCCCGCCTCGAGCGCCGCCATCAGCTCCGAAGGCTTCTTGCCGACGCCGGAATAGATGATGCGCTTGGCCGGGATGCCAGCCGCCAGCGCACGGCGCATCTCACCGACCGAGACGATGTCGGCTCCGGCTCCCAGCTCGCCGAACAGGCGGACCACCGCGAGGTTGCTGTTGGCCTTCATGGCGTAACAGACCTCGGCGTTCATGCCCTTGATGCCGTCGGCGAACTCCTTCCACGCCGCACGCAGCGCGCCCGCCGAGTAACAATAGAAAGGCGTGCCGACCTGGGCAGCGATGGTGGCGAGCGACACGCCCTCGGCGTGCATCTCGCCGTTCTTGTAGGCGAAGAAGCTCATCGGCCACGCCCCAGGAAACGACGACGCGCTTCCTTGACGGCGCGCGCGACATTGGCGGGAGCGGTGCCGCCCAGGCTCCTGCGGGCATTGACCGACGCCTCGACGGTCAGCGCGCGATAGACGCCGCGATCGATCTTGGGCTCGACGGCCTGCATCTCGGTGAGCGAGAGCTTGTCGAGGTCGACGCCCTTGTCGGCGGCGATGCCGACCAGCCGGCCGGTGACGTGATGGGCCTGGCGGAACGGCAGGCCGACCTTGCGCACCAGCCAGTCGGCGAGGTCGGTGGCAACGGAATAGTCGGCCGAGGCGACCGCGCGCATGCGTTGGGGATTGGCCTTGAGGTCGCGCACCATGCCGGCCATGGCCGCGATGCCGAGCTCGAGCGAATCGGCGGCGTCGAACAACGGCTCCTTGTCCTCCTGCATGTCCTTGCCGTAGGTGAGCGGCAGGCCCTTCAGGATGATGCAGAGCGCCGTGAAGGCGCCGACGATGCGGCCGACCTTGGCGCGCGTCAGCTCGGCGGCGTCGGGATTGCGCTTCTGCGGCATGATCGAGCTGCCGGTGGTGAAGGCGTCCGATAGCGCGATGAAGCGAAAGGGCGCCGAGCACCAGATCACGATCTCCTCGGACAGCCGCGACAGGTGGACCGCCGTGAGCGAGGCGGCAGCGATGAACTCCACGACATAGTCGCGGTCCGACACCGCATCCAGCGAGTTGGCCATCGGCCGGTCGAAACCCAACGCCTTGGCGGTCTTGCGCGGATCGATGGGGTGCGGCGAGCCCGCGAGCGCCGCGGCACCCAGCGGCGATTCGTTCAACCGCGCGCGGCAGTCGGCGAGGCGGCTGCGGTCGCGGCCGAACATCTCGACATAGGCCAGCAGATGATGACCGAAGGTGATGGGCTGCGCCGTCTGCAGATGGGTGAAGCCCGGCATGATGGTCGCGGCATATTCCTCGGCGCGATCGATCAGGGCGGCCTGCAGGTCGGCCAGCATCGGCTCGAAGCGGTCGATGGTGTCGCGCACCCACAGCCGGACATCGAGGGCGATCTGGTCGTTGCGCGAGCGCGCCGTGTGCAGGCGTCCGCCGGCCGGTCCGATGAGATCGGTCAGCCGGCCCTCGACGTTGAAATGGATGTCCTCGAGCTTGGTGGAGAACTTGAAGCGGCCGGATTCGATCTCCTCACGCACCTTGGCCAGCCCGCGCTTGATGGCGCGGCCGTCCTTGGCCGAGAGGATGCCCTGGGCCACCAACATGTCGCAGTGGGCGAGCGATCCTGCGATGTCCTGCGCGTAGAGGCGGCGGTCGAATCCGATGGAGGCGTTGATCTTCTCCATGATTTCCGCCGGGCCGAGCTTGTAGCGGCCGCCCCACATCGTATTGGATTGCCGCTTCGGTACTCGCGCAGTCGTGTTCTTCCGTGCCATGAATATGAGCCAGTAGTCCTTTAGGAACGCGGCTTATGGCATATCCCGTACGAGATTTCCTCCCTAGAGCACATTTCGTCCGGCTGTTTCCAGCCGGACGAAATGTGCCCAGTGGATCAGCATCGTCCGCGCGCGCGTTTCCGGTTGAAGGGAACCGCGAGCGGTTCCCTTCAACCGGAAACCGCTCTAGCCGCCGCCTTGTCATCGCGGGGGCGGCCGCCACATTCATTAGCGCAGCAACGGCCCGGGCCGAGATTTCCTCAGCCCTGATCAAGGGGTCGATGAAGCGCTTCAAGCTCACCACGCCGCCCAAGCCGCTGCCGGATCTCGAATTCCTCGACGTCAACGACCAGCCGGTACGGTTGTCCGAGCTCAACGGCCAGGCGCGCCTGATCAATCTGTGGGCGACCTGGTGTGCGCCGTGCGTGAAGGAAATGCCGAGCCTCGACCGCCTGCAGGCCGAGATGCCGCGCGACAGGTTCCTGGTGATCCCGATCTCGCTCGACGGCCCGTCCAAGCCCAAGGTCGTGCCCTTCTATAAAGAGCAGAAGCTGATCGATCTCCGTGTCTTTTACGACAAGGGCCGCAAGGCGATGTCGACGCTGGGCGTGACCCTGCTGCCGACCTCGATCCTGGTCGATCCGGCCGGCCGCGAGCTCGGCCGCATCGAAGGCGATGCCGACTGGGACACGCCGGAAGGGCTCGCCCTGATGCGGGCGGCGATGAGCTGAGGTCCAGGCCATCGTGACCGGTCCGCTTGTCGTCGTTACAGGGGCGAGCTCGGGCATCGGCCTCGCGATCGCCCGCGCCTTCGCCAATGAAGGCAATGCCCTGTTGTTGATCGCCCGTCACATGAAGCCGATCGACGGGCTGCCGGAGGATCGCACTGTCTACGCGCAGGCTGATGTGGCCGATTACGCCGCGCTGGAGCGCGCCATCCGCAACGCCGAGGCGAAGTTGGGCAAGACAGGCTGCCTGATCAACAATGCCGGCATGGCCGATGCGCGCGCCTTCACCGACGTCGAGCCCGCCGCCTTCAGCCACGAGATCGACGTCAACCTGAAGGGTACGCTCAACGCCACCAAGGTCGTGCTCGGCGACATGACCGCCGCCAAGTCCGGCACCATTATCAACATCAGCTCGGTCAGCGACCGCAAGACCAGCCCTGTGGCAGTGGGCTACACCGCCTCGAAGTACGCCGTGCGTGCCGCTTCGGAGTCGCTGCGCGAAGCAGTCGGCATGCAGGGCGTGCGCGTAATCAACGTGGCGCCGGCCTATATCAAGACAAACATCCACCAGGGCATGGGCATCAGCTTCGAGGAATATTGCCGCCTGCTCGGCAATCCCGATTTCCTGTCTGCCGAACAGTTGGCCGAGGTCGTGCTCTACTGCTGGAAGCTGCCACCCACGATCTGCATCCGCGACATTGTGGTGGCGCCGACACGCTCGGGATTCTGATCTCCATTATTCATAACATTTAATACTTCTTCAGCAGGACGACGGGCGCTATCCTCTCGCAGGAGGTCGCGGAGATGGCAGAAATTGAGCGGCTGAGTGTGGCGTTGCCCGCACCGATGGCCAAGTCCGTTCGCGAGGCTGTCGAGAATGGCGAGTACGCCTCGACGAGCGAAGTCATTCGCGATGCCCTTCGGCTCTGGGAATCGCGGCGGCAACTACGCGAACGCGATGTTGCGGTCCTCCGCCATCGCTGGGACGAAGGCAAGGCCAGCGGCAGGACGGGTCGTCTGGACTTGAAACGGGTGCTTGCCGAGGAGCAGGCCGCATTCAAGGGTCGCGCTCGCCGGCGTGGCTGAGCTTTTCGTCACACGGCGGGCGGAAGCCGACCTCCGCGAGATCTGGCGGTACATCGCCGCGAACAATCCAGCTGCCGCGGACCGCGTTCTTCTGCGGATCCATGCAAAGCTGCAGATCCTGCGTCGTTTCCCCCAAATCGGCGCCCTGCGGAACGACATCCGCCATGGCACGCGCATGCTGGTCGAAGGCAACTACCTGCTCTTGTACGAGTACGATTCCAGAAAGGACGAAGTCGACCTCGTCGCTGTCATTGACGGCCGCCGAGAGCTCAGCGGCCTTCTCTGACGACTATGGAAACTTCGGGTCGTCGTAGGGGTAGAACTTCTTCAGGTCGACATTCTGGTAGGGCAGGCCTTCAAGCCGCACCGTGCCGAGGAACGGCTCGACCGGCTCGACCAGCAGGATCGTCTTGGCAAAGCCGCTGTCGTCGAAGCCGCGGCGGAAGTGCACGCGCGACTTGATGGCGAACACCTTGAAGGCCGACACGTCGAGGCCAAGCGCGCTCAGCGATGCGGGCTCCATGATCTGCACGAGATAGCGGCTCAGCACCAGCACGTTGCCCTGGCCGAATTTGACGGCGACCCAGAGCTGGCCGCGGCCTTCGCCAGCGGCCATCACCGTGCCCTGCACGCGCACCGGCGCACCCGCCGATTCGTCGACCAGCCCGCCCACCGCCAGGTCGAAGGCATCGCCTGCTGTCACACCCTGGGCCGTGAGCGCATCGATGGCCTGGGCATCTGCCACCGTTGCGATCAG
>JADHLS010000473.1 GCA_016780605.1 Reyranella sp. | reverse complement strand
TTTTCGGCCTTTCCGAAGGCCTTCTCGGGCAATGTCGCGGCCTTCGTAGCGGCCGACAAGCAACTCCTGGCAACCGCACAATCCATCAACAAGCAGGTCGGCGAGACCATCGTCCGGGCGATCGGTGCCAGCCGGTTCACCGGTGCCAAGGAGCAGTCGCTTACCCTGCTGGGCCAGGCCGGCGACATCGCGCGGTTGACGCTGCTCGGCGTCGGCAAGCCGCGCGAGCTCGATGCACGGGCCGCTGAGGCGCTGGGCGGCATCTTGGCGGCGGAAGCCAATGCCGCCGGCCAGAAGGTGGTGAGCGTGGTCGTCGATCCGGTGAAGGGCAGCAAGCTCACGCCCGGCCAGATTGCCGCGCGCATCGCTCTCGGCGCGCAACTGCGCAACTACCGCTTCGGGAAGTACAAGACAAAGGACAAGCCCGAGCAGAAGAACTCGCTCGAGCAGATCACGCTGTTCGTGGCGGGCCCGGCCGAGGCGCGCCGCGCCTACGAGCGGCTCGAGCCCGTCATCGACGCGGTGTTCTTCACCCGCGACCTGGTGAGCGAGCCCGCCAACGTGCTCTATCCTGCGGAGTTTGCCCGCCGGGCGCGCGAGCTGACCAAGCTCGGCGTCAAGGTCGAGATCCTGGGCGAAGCCGAGATGAAGAAGCTCGGCATGAACGTGCTGCTCGGCGTGGGTCAGGGCAGCGAGCGCGAATCGCAGCTGCTGGTCATGCGCTGGATGAACGGGCCGAAGTCGCAGCAGCCGGTCGCGCTGATCGGCAAGGGCGTTTGCTTCGACACCGGCGGCATCTCGATCAAGCCGGCTGGCGGCATGGAAGACATGAAGTGGGACATGGGCGGCGCCGGCTCCGTCACCGGGGCGATGCGCCTGCTGGCCGGCCGCAAGGCTCGCGCCAACGTCGTCGGCATCTGCGCCCTGGTCGAGAACATGCCCGACGGCAACGCCCAGCGGCCCGGCGACGTGGTCAAGAGCATGTCTGGCCAGACCGTCGAGGTGATCAATACCGACGCCGAGGGTCGGCTGATCCTGTGCGATGCCATGTGGTACGCCCAGGAGAAATTCAAGCCGCAGGCCATGGTCGAGCTCTCGACGCTGACCGGCGCCATCATCATCGCGCTCGGCCATGAGCGCGGTGGCCTGTTCAGCAACAACACCCAGCTCTCCAACCGGCTGCGCGCCGCGGGGGCGGGGATCGGCGAGAAGCTGTGGCGCCTGCCGCTCGGCCCCAAGTACGACAAGATGATCGACTCCGACATCGCCGATATGCGCAACGTCACCAACAGTCGCGATGCCAGCTCGATCACCGCCGCGCAGTTCCTGCAGCGCTTCGTGCAGGACGGCGTCGCCTGGGCGCATCTCGACATCGCCGGCATGGCATGGTCGAACAAGGGCAACAGCACGACGCCCAAGGGCGCGACGGCCTATGGCGTGCGCCTGCTCGATGCGTTGATTGCCGAGAACTACGAGAAGTGATCGGAGTGTGCGGATGGCGACCGAGGTCAACTTCTACCACCTGACCCGGTCGTCGCTCGAAGACGCGTTGCCCCGCCTGCTGATCAAGACCCTGCAGGCGGGCGAGCGCGCCGTGGTGATGCTGGGCTCGCCCGAGCGCGTCGATGCGCTCAACACCCATCTCTGGACCTACGATCCCAACGGCTTCCTGCCGCACGGCGCCGCGAAGGACGGCGAGGCCGACCGCCAGCCCGTGTGGCTGACGCATCTCGACGAGAATCCGAATGGTGCGGCGTTCATCTTCGTCGCAGATCGCGCCAAGTCGGAGAAGGTCGGCGACTACAAGCGCTGCTTCGAGCTGTTCGACGGCCGCGATGACGCCGCTGTCGCCGAATCGCGCGAGCGCTGGAAGGCCTACAAGGCGGCGGGTCACACGGTGGTCTACTGGCAACAGACCCCGGCCGGCGGCTGGGAGAAGAAGGCTTAATCTCGCCGGACCGCGGGCCTCCAGGCCCGCTCATGTCATCCTGAGCGAAGCGAAGGATCTCGTGCTGATTGCAAACGACGATGAGGGCCTTCGCTGCGCTCGGGACGAAAGACCATGAGCGGGCCTGGAGGCCCGCGGTCCGGCAGGATTAATGACGCTTCTCTCTTGGGAACCAGTAGCCGCGCCAGGCTGACTTCAATCGCTCCCACATCGGGATCGGACCCTCGGGCCGATAGAAGCCGGGCGCGTCGGCTTCGAATGTCGCCATGTAGTCGCGATAGTTGAGCGGCCGGCTGCGCTGCGTCTGGGTCTGTGCCGCCAGCGCGTCGAGGCCGGGATCGATGTCGAACACCGGTGCGAGCACATCGCGTCGGGCGAGCAACAGTTCGGCTGCCGCGTCAGGCACCTGCCATGCCGAGAAGATGGCGGCGAGCTTGGCGAGCTTTTCGGCGCTGAGCCTGGCGCCGGCCGCCGCGCGATGCGGCGCCAGCACGTCGAGCGCATAATAGGCCTCGCCCTGGAACGGCCGGCCCGACACCGTCTCGGCCGGGGTCGGCCAGATGTAGCGCGCCGGCAAGGCGCGCATTGAGAAGTTCCGGACGTCGAGCCTGAAAAGGTCGAAGCCCTCGTTGCGCAGGAAGCGGTCAGTGTTGTGGAAACTGTGCTCCTCGGTGTCGCCGGCGCCGATGAAATTCACCTCGAGCTGGACGGCGAGAATGCCCAACGGCTCGAACCGGCCCTTGAACGACTGCAGGATCTCGAAGTCGGCGCCGTCGACATCGAGCTTCAGGTAATCGAGGTCGCTCCAGCCGCGCTCCGCCAGCAGGTCGGGAACCACAACGGGCTTCGCCGGATCGGCAAGCCCCGTCATCTCCCACGCATTGTGCCTTAGCTGCTCCTCCGTTGAAGCCTGCTTCAGCCGGGCTTCGCGGATCTCGCGCGTACGCATGAAGCTCAGCCGATCGCGCATCTTCATGATGAGCGGCGCCGCCGGCCCGGCGGAGATGTCGATCGGCTTGGCGGCCGTGCGGGCCGCAAACGCCGCGACATAGGAGACCTCGGGGTTGCGCTCCAGCCCCGCCAACCGCTGGCACTCGGTGACGCTGGCATCGATGCCCAGGGCCTGCAGCGTGGGCTCGAAGGATCGCCACACGGGATCGATGCCGCCCGAGCAGCCGATGTCGAGCAGCCTGAACTTCTCCGCCTTGAGGCTTTGGGCGATGAGCGCCGGGAACGGCAGGGCCATGCGCCAGAGATTACACGGTCGCCACAGGCGTTGCAGGCGAGCCGACCGCGCCGGGAAGGCGCAGCGGCGGCGCCGTCAACAGGAAGCGCGAGCGCTTCTTGTCGCGCAGCCACAGCGCCAGCTCCTTCAGCCACCAGATCTCGCCCAGGTTCAGGCCGAGCTTGAACAGGCAATGGTTGTGGATCGGCAGCGACGGATGCTCGGCGTTATCGGGGCCGGGCAGGGCGGGCACCGCCTCGACGCCGTAATTGTCGGCGATGAGGGCGGAGATCTGGCTGTCGGTGATCCATTGCAGCAGGCGCTTGTCGCGGCCGTCGAGCACCGCGCACATCGCATGGGCGCGCGCCGGATCGACCTTCTTGTTCATCTTGGTGATCTCGTCGGTGAAGCCGGTGTAGAGCAGCAGCATGTCGCCCGGCTCGACCACGACCTTGTCGGCCTCCAGTACCTTCCGGAAGTCGTCATAGTTCACGTACTTGTGCTCGCGGCCGAAGTGCTTCTCGAGATCGACCAGCACGCCGCGGCCCTGGATCGCCTTGGCCGCCATGTTCTCGACGCCGAGCTTGTGGGCGTAGCTGAGATGGCCGCAGCCGTCGCGGCCGGCATCGGGCTGCGGGCCGACCACGTCGATGCCGGCCTTGAAGCCGTTGTAGTAGAGCGGCTCGGCCACGCCATCGCCGTCGGCGTCGAAAAGGCCGCCGACATGGGCGAGCGTGTCCCACTGCGTGGAGTACTGCAGCGTCAGGATGACGCGATCGTCGCTCGCCACGTCGACGAACAGCGGATTGAGTGACTTGGTGTGGAAGTTGAAGCGCCAGCCGTTCTCGTCGCCGGTCGGCGACAGCACGGGCGGCAGGCGGCGCGGATTCAACACGTTGCCGCCGGGCAAGTCGAGCGGCAGGCTGAGGCAGAAGGAGAGGCCTTCCTTCACCTCGGCCACGCCTTCGAGCACCTTCGCACGAGTGATGAGGTTCAGCCGGCCGAGCTGATCGTCGTCACCCCAATCGCCCCACGTCGAGCCTTCGGGCCGGTGCTTCCAGCGCTTCATTTCGAATCTCCCTTTGATGGGCGGGGAGACTAGCCTGCAGTGCAGCATTGCGCACGCATCGCCCCTCTGCGGAATTCCGCAAACGACAAGAGCGCTGGATCGACTATGATCCGCCGCCATGTCCGCTGCTGCAGTACCCGCGTCCCGCGACGTTCGAGTCATCAGCCTGATTGGTGCCGCTCACGGCGCCAGCCACTTCTATCAGCTTGCATTCGCCACGATGCTGTTGATCGTGCGCCAGGAAGCGGGCTTGAGCTTCGAGGAAGTCGGTTTGCTCGCCGGCATCTTTTACGGCGTGTCCGGCATCACCCAGACCATGGCGGGCTTCGCCGTCGATCGGTTCGGCGCGCGACCGATCCTGGCCGGCGGCCTCTTGACCATTGGGGTTGCGTTGGCGCTGGTGGCGGCTGCGCATTCCTTCGCGGCCTTCGCCGCCATCGCCGTGATCGCGGGGGCTGGCAACTCCGTGTTCCATCCCGCCGACTTTGCGCTCCTCAACGCGTCGGTGAATCCAAGCCGGCTCGGCCGCGCCTTCAGCATCCATGGCGTCGGCGGCTCGCTCGGATGGGCCGCGGCGCCGGTGATGTACTTCCTCGACAGCATGTTCGGCTGGGTGGGCGCGGCTTTGATCGGCGCCCTTCCGGGCCTGGTGCTCTCAGTGCTCGTGATCGCGCATCGCACCCAACTGATCGATCATCGCGTCAAGGACCGCGCCACTGCCCACCATCAGAATGGCAAGCAGATGCTGGCGCTGTTCACCCATCCGGCGATCCTGCTTTGCATGGTGTATTTCGCGCTGATCGCGGCCAACACGGTCGGCATCCAGCAATTCGCGGTGCCGGCGTGGGTCAGCATGTTCGGCGTCACCGAAAACTTTGCGGCGCTCTGCCTGATCGTGTTCATCGTGGGCTCCGCCGGCGGCGTTCTGGTGGGCGGCCTGTTCGCCGACCGCGTGCGCCGCCACGATCGGGTCGCAACCTGGGGCCTGCTGATTGCCGCCGTGCTGACCTTGCCC
>JADHLS010000472.1 GCA_016780605.1 Reyranella sp. | reverse complement strand
GTCTGCTGGCTCCACACCGTGATCAGCACGTCACCCGGCTTGACCGAGGCGAAGGCTGCCTGACCGGCCGCCGAGAGGATCGGCGGCAGCTGGATCACCTCGCCGCTGTCGGGCGACGGCTCGTCCGGCTTGCCGCCCGAGGCGTTGATCAGGAAGATCTGCTTCGTCGCCGGATCGACCTTGGTCACCATGCCGTCCATGCGCCACAGCTTGATCGGCTCCTGCGCGCCCGGGATGCCCTCCAGGCGGGCGCCCTTGGCCAGCATCGCCTTGGCCGACGCATCGGCCTGCGGCGTCTTCGGGGCAATCATGAAGTCGAGGTAATCGTACCAGTGCACGTCGACGATGTTGCCTTCCTTGAGCGACGGATAGTTGGTGACGAGGTCGGCGGCCCGCATCTTCACGCGGCCGAGATCCTCCCACACGATGTTGAAGATGCGGCGCTCCGGATGGAGGCTGTTGATCGTGCCCCGCTTGAAGTTCTGATAGGTGTTGGGAACGACGAGATCTTCCTGCGCCGCCGCCAGTCGCGGAAAGGTGGCCGCGCCCGCGACGGTGAGCGACGCACCGCCCAACAACTTCAAAGTCATTCGACGATTTGCTTGCAACATGAGTTCCTGTCTCCCTCTGCGATGCAGCCCTGCGTCGTCCAAAACAGCCCGATCGCGGGCAAGTCACGCTATCGCGACGCGGTATCGCGGCTGTGTTGCGGGCCGGTGAATTTGTGTCGTGTATGTCGCGTCCCCGCTGCGGCGTTCCGCTTGACGGAGGACAGGCTGCGCCGCAAACAGACGCCCGCATGACACCGAGTTGCCGGCTCTATCTCATATCGCCGGAGCGCATCGAGCATCCATCGATCTTCGCCGATGAGCTCAGGGCCGCGCTCGATGGCGGTGATGTCGCGGCCTTCCAGCTCAGGCTGAAGGACGTTTCCGACGAGGCCATCGCCCGCGCCGCCGATACGCTGCGGCCGGTCTGTCAGCAGCGCGACGTCGCCTTCATCATGAACGACCGGCCCGACCTCGCGGTGAGGCTCGATTGCGATGGCGTGCATGTCGGGCAGGAGGACATGCCGTACGCGGAGGCGCGCCGCATCGTCGGTCCCGATCGCCAGGTCGGCGTCACCTGCAAAGCCTCGCGCCATCTTGCCATGGAGGCGGCGGAAGCCGGCGCCGACTATGTCGCCTTCGGCGCGTTCTTCGCCTCGACCACCAAGGCGGTGACGACGCCGGCCGACCTGGAAATCCTCGAATGGTGGAGCGGCCTGATGGAGGTGCCGTGCGTGGCGATCGGCGGCATCACCGTCGCCAACTGCCGGCCGGTCGTCGCTGCCGGCGCCGACTTCCTGGCGGTGGCAGGGGGCGTGTGGAACCACCAGGACGGGCCCGAAGCCGCCGTCGGCGCCTTCAACGACATATTTGCCACCCCGACCTAGGCCGGCGCACGAGCGTCGGCCGCGTCCGATGGCATTGCGTGAGCATTGTGGCAACTTTACGTTGTATTGCTTCAGTGCCGATACGCAATTGCAAGGCGCTGTTGAGCAACAGATTGCATACCTGCGGGATTGAGCGCGGCATCATTTGTCTCATGATGCTACCCGAGGTAGTATTGAAGCGATTCCCAAGGAGGCGAGAATGCTCAGCCGTAAGCTTCTCCTGGCCGCTCTAGCCACGACTTCTCTGGCTCTTGCCGCGCACTCGGCGAACGCTCAGGCGACCCGTACCTGGGTTTCCGGGATGGGCAACGATGCCGATCCCTGCAGCCGAACCGCGCCGTGCAAGACCTTCGCTGGCGCGATTTCCAAGACCGCGGCAGGCGGCGAAATCAACGTCCTCGATCCCGGCGGCTTCGGTGCGCTCACGATCACCAAGTCCATCACCATCGATGGCGGCGGCGGCCAGGTCGCCTCGGTGCTTGCGGCAGGCACCAACGGCATCGTCGTCAACGCCGGCGCCGGGCAGACCGTGATCCTGCGCAACCTTCGCATCAACGGCGTGTCGGGAACGCCGACCGGCGGCCTGAACGGCATCCGCTTCCTGGCTGGCGGCTCGCTGCACATCGAGAATTGCACCATCTTCGGCTTTACCCAGAACGCCATCGACATTGCCCTGAGTACCGCCGCCGCCACGCGCGTGTTCGTGACCGACACCACGGCCACCAGCAGCGCCGTTGGCATCTCTGCCAAGAACAGCGGCGCGGGCAACCTGCTGCTGTCGATGCAACGCGTCAATCTCAATCAGAACAGCAGCTTCGGGCTGAAAGCCGACGGCGGTGGCGGCACCGGCTTCCTCCTGGCCACGCTCGCCGACAGCATGGTTTCGGGAAATGGGACGGGCGTGGGCGCCATTGGCGGCCCATCCGCGGGGGTGGGTATTCACGTCACGCGCTCCTCGATCGTGAACAATGTGACCAACGGCGCCCAGTCGAACGGAACGGCCGGCGCGGCCCAGATCTTGTTCTCCAACACGGTCATCTCGGGCAACGGTACGGCCCTTTCGTCGGTCGGCGGGGGCGCTCTCGCCACCTACAAGAACAACGAAACCGAAGCCAACTTTGCCCTGGGAGGATTCACCGGCGTGATCGCGCCTGAGTGAATGGCCGGTTCAGCGCACCGGCAGCCAGAGCACATCTTCGATTTGCGACGCGCCGGTCATCAGCATCACCAGGCGATCGAAACCCAAGGCGATGCCCGAGCAGTCGGGCAACCCGTGATCCAGCGCCGCCAGGAAATCCTCGTCGACGGGCCATCGCAGGCCGTAGAGCCGCTCCTTCTCGTCCATGTCGGCAGCCAAGCGCGCGCGC
Source organism: Reyranella sp. (assembly GCA_016780605.1). Classification (GTDB taxonomy): domain Bacteria; phylum Pseudomonadota; class Alphaproteobacteria; order Reyranellales; family Reyranellaceae; genus Reyranella. The sequence goes on along the minus strand of JADHLS010000472.1, from coordinate 2,461 downwards.
TGGATCTCCGGATTGGTGAGCTCGCCGAAGGCATTGGCGAGCTCGACGCCGCAGGCGTAGAGCTCGAAGCGCTCGGCGACGCGCGGATCTCCGGGCTTGGCGCGCGCCAGCGCCGCCATGGCGATGGGGTATTCGCAAAGGATCGTCGGCCGGCCCATGCCCAGCCTGGGCTCGATCTTGTCGAACATGATGCGAAAGAAGACGTCGTCCCAGCTGTCGCCGTCATGCATGGCGATGCCGCCCGCGCGCGCGAGCATGTCGGCGCTTCCCACCGTGGCAAACAGATCGACCCCGGCATAGCGCCGGAAGGCATCGCCCACGGTCAGCCGCTCGGGCTCCGCCCGCGGATCGCAACGACGATCACCCCAGCGCAGTTCCTCGACCCCGGTCAGCGCCAGCAGCCGGGCGCAGTCCTGCATGATCGTCTCGTAGCCCACGCCGGCGCGGTACCATTCCAGCATGGTGAACTCGGGATGGTGCAGCGCCGAGCCCTCGGCGTTGCGGAACACCCGGGCGAACTGGAACAGCCTCGGCACGCCGCCGGCCAGAAGCTTCTTCATCGCGAACTCGGGGGAGCTGTGCAGCCAGCGTTCGCGCTCTTCGCCGTCGGGCAGCTCCCAGTCGGTGGCGAAGCCGGTGAGATGGACCTCCGCGCCCGGCGCCACCTGCAGGATCGGCGTCTCGACCTCGACGAAGCCCTCGGCCGCAAACCATTGCCGCATAGCCGCCTGCAGTCGCGCCCGCGCCTGCAGTGCAGGCAGTCGCTTCGCCAGTTTGTCTGGGCGCCAGTCGGTCATGGCCGACCATCGCATGCGCGGTGGACGCCGTGTAGGGTGACGACATGACGCCCAAACAGATCGACACGTTCTGCCGCAAGCTGCCGGCAGCGACCCGCATCGTGCAGTGGGAAGGCGTCATCGTCTTCAAGGTCGGCGGCAAGATGTTTTGCCTGATCGCACCCGAGGAGCATTCGATCGGCCGCATCTCCTTCAAGTCGGCGCCCGAGCACTACGATGCGCTCAGCCGCTCGCCGGGTTTCCGGCCCGCCCCCTATCTCGCCCGTGCCAAATGGGTGTCCGTCGACGATCCCAAGGTCCTGACCGACGGCGAGATGAAAGCCTATCTCAAGCGCGCCCACGCCGTCATCGCCGCCGCTCTGCCCAAGAGAAAGCAGGCGGAACTGGGGCTTTCGGGCACGGTTGCAGCCTTGCACGGCCTTTGATACAAGCCCGCGCCGGCCTCGCACCGCTGCCCAGCGGACGAGGCCGAATTCCATTCATCCGACCTGCGGTAAGCCCATGAAAGTGCCCGTCAATTCCATCCGCGCCGGCAATGTCATCGAGTACAACGGCAAGCTCTGGGTGGCGGCCAAGGTGCAGCATATCAGCCCCGGCAAGGGCGGCGCGTTCGTGTCCATCGAGGCCAAGGCGCTGCGCGAAGGCAACAAGCTCCAGGAGCGGTTCCGCTCGGGCGAGACCATCGAGCACGTCCATATCGACGAGCGCGAATGCACCTACCTGTTCAAGGACGACAACGGCTTCACGTTCATGGACAAGGAGAACTACGAGCAGCTGACCGTCGGCGCCGATGTCCTGGATCCCGACCAGTCTCGCTGGCTGCAGGACGGCATGGAAGTCACTGTCTCTCTTTACGAAGGCACGCCGGTCGGCGTCGAATTGCCCAAGAGCGTCATCCTCGCGGTCACCGAGGCCGATGCCGTCGTAAAGGGGCAGACCGCCTCCTCGTCCTACAAGCCCGCCGTCGTCGAAGGCGGCATCAAGGTGATGGTTCCGCCGCACATCGCCGTCGGCACCAAGCTGGTGATCAACACCGAGGACGGCAGCTACATGGAACGCGCCAAGGATTGATTTGATGGCCCGCGCGCCCGACCAGCCTGTTGCCCGAGTCGGCCGCGCCCCCATGGCGCCCGGTCGCGAGCGTTCCGGTCCGCCCGAGCGGCGCTCGCTCGCACCGCGCTCGGCCACCATCACGGTGATGATCCGCGCCGCCTTCGCCGCAGCCAAGAGCCTCAAGCGCGACTTCGGCGAGGTCGAGCATCTGCAGATCTCCGAGAAGGGCCCGGGCGACTTCGTCAGCCACGCCGACATCAAGGCCGAGCGCACCGTGCGCGCCGAGCTGGCGCGCACCCGTCCCGAGTACGGTTTCCTCGGCGAGGAAGGCGGCGAGACCAAGGGCGATGGCCGCAACCGCTGGATCGTCGACCCACTCGACGGCACGACGAATTTCCTGCACGGCGTGCCGCACTTCGCCATCTCGATCGGTCTCGAGCGCGAGAACGAGATCATCGCCGCTGTCATCTACCAGCCGATCTCCGACGAGCTGTTCTGGGCCGAGAAGGGCAACGGCGCCTTCGTCGACACGCCCAATGCCCGCTCGCGCCGGCTGCGCGTGTCGGGCCGCAAGGATCCGGCACGAGCCCTGGTCGCCACCGGCATTCCCA
>JADHLS010000471.1 GCA_016780605.1 Reyranella sp. | reverse complement strand
TCAACCGCGTCGCCTTCGAAGGTAATCGCAAGATCGAGGACGACAAGCTGCGCGACGAGGTGCAGTCAAAGCCGCGCCAGGTCTTCACGCGCGCGCGGGTGCAGTCCGACGTCGAGCGCATCCTCACCATCTATCGCCGCAGCGGCCGCTACAACGCGTCGGTCGACCCCAAGGTCATCAAGCTCGACCAGGGCCGCGTCGACCTCGTGTTCGAAATCAACGAGGGCGATGTGACCGGCGTGCAGCGCATCAGCTTTGTCGGCAACGAGGCATTCAGCGACGGCACCCTGCGCGGCAAGATCAGGACGAGCGAGAGCGCGTGGTATCGCTTCCTGTCGTCGGACGATCGCTATGATCCCGATCGCCTCAACCTCGACCGCGAGCTCCTGCGCAAATTCTATCTGTCGGAGGGCTACGCCGACTTCCGCGTCGTCTCGGCGGTGGCCGAGCTTGCGCCCAACCGCGAAGGTTTCTTCATCACCTTCACGATCAGCGAGGGCGAGCGATACAAGTTCGGCAAGGTCGAAGTGTCGACGCGTTTCCAGGGCCTCGATGTCGACGTCCTGCAGAGCTACCTGACCATGGCGCAAGGCGACTGGTACGACGCCGACCAGGTCGAGAAGACGGTGACGGCGCTCTCCGACATCGTCGGTTCGCTCGGCTACGCCTTCGTCGAGGTCCGTCCGAACATCCGGCGCAACAAGGACGACCTTACCGTCGATGTCACCTTCGACATCCAGGAAGGCCCGCGCGTCTATGTCGAACGCATCAACATCTCGGGCAACACGCGCACCCTCGACAAGGTGATCCGACGCGAGTTCCGCCTGGCCGAGGGCGACGCCTTTTCGACCGCCAAGGTCCGGCGTAGCCAGGAGCGCCTGCGCAATCTCGGCTTCTTCGAGAAGGTCGACGTCTCGGCGGCGCCCGGCTCGGCTCCGGACAAGACCAACCTCGAGGTCCAGGTGGTCGAGCAGAGCACCGGCGATATCTCCTTCGGCGCGGGTTACTCGACGACGTCCGGCATCTTGGGCGACATCTCCGTCAAGGAGCGCAACCTGCTCGGCAAGGGGCAGGAGCTCAGGCTCGGCGTCTCGATCGGCACCTTGAGTACCTTGATCGACCTGAGCTTCACCGAGCCCTACTTCCTGGATCGTCCCATGGCGGCAGGCTTCGACATCTTCCGCACCTCCAACGACCGACAGTCGGTTGCCAGCTACTCCGACCGCAGCATCGGCTTCGCGCTGCGTGCCGGCTGGGCCTATACCGAGCACTTGCGGCAGAACGTGCGCTACACGTTGCGCCAGACCGATATCTACAACGTGCAGCCATGGGCGTCACAGGTCGTGCAGGCCAACGCCGGTACGTCAGTTGTCTCGGAGGTCGCCGAGACGCTCGCCTGGGATACCCGCGACACGCGCCTGCTTACGACCAAGGGCTTGCTGCTGCGCAGTTCCATGGCCGTGGCGGGACTGATCGGCACCGAGCAGTATTTTCGAACGACCGCCGACGGTGTTTACTATCGGAGCATCTTCGAGGACGTCGTGGCCTCGATCGGCGGCTCGCTTGGCGCAGTGTTCCCCTATAACGGCTCGTCGCTAAGGCTGAACAACCTGTTCTTCATCGGCGGCGACACGCTGCGTGGCTTCCAGGTCGGCGGTATCGGTCCGCGCGATTCCGTCACCGCCGACGCGCTGGGCGGCACCTACTTCTATACCATGACCACCGAGCTCAGCTTCCCGCTGGGCCTGCCCAAGGAAATCGGCATCTTCGGCAAGGCCTTCATGGATGCAGGCTCCCTGTGGGGTCTGGGCGGGCCGGCGGTCTACAGCACGACCGTGCTGACCAGCAATACGATGCGAATCTCCACCGGCGTCGGTATCCAATGGATATCGCCGTTCGGCCCGATTCGTATAGACTATGCCTTCCCGCTCCAGGCGGACCCGTGGGACAAGACGGAGAACATCCGCTTCAGCTTTGGCACGCGCTTCTGATGGGGATGGCGCCAACATGAACATGCAGACCGACAAGACGAGCCTGGCGGGGGCAGGGGCCACGGCGACAGTGGCCGACATCAAGCGCATTCTGCAGCTCATCCCGCACCGTTATCCGATGCTGATGGTCGATCGGGTGATCGACATGCATCTCGACAGCAAGGCCGTCGGCATCAAGAACGTCAGCATCAACGAGCCGTTCTTCCAGGGTCATTTCCCCACCGAGCCGGTGATGCCGGGCGTGCTGATCGTCGAGGCGATGGCGCAGACCGCGGCGGTCCTGGTGATGACCAGCCTGGGGGGCGAGGCCGAGGGCAAGCTGGTCTATTTCATGTCGATCGACGGTGTGCGTTTCCGCCGGCCGGTCGTGCCCGGTGACCGGCTGGAGCTTCACGTCGAGAAGGTGCAGAGTCGCGCCAACGTCTGGAAGTTCTCGGGCAAGGGGATCGTCGAAGGCAAGGTGGCCGCCGAGGCAACTTTTGCCGCCATGATCAGGTAGAGGAGAAGACCATGCCCGACACCGCAACCAACGCCCGCATGCTGCACACGATGATCCGCGTGCACAATCTCGACAAGTCGCTCGCCTTCTATACCGGCGCGATGGGCATGAAGCTCCTGCGTAAGCGTGAGGTGCCGGAAGGCAAGTACACGCTGGCCTTCGTCGGCTACGCGGACGAGAAGGACCAGGCTGTTGTCGAGCTGACCCACAACTGGGGCCACGAGCCCTATGAGATCGGCACCGGCTTCGGTCATCTCGCGGTCGGCGTGCCCGACGTCGCAGGCATGTGCGAACAGGTCACGAAGCTCGGTGGCAAGGTCACGCGCGCACCGGGTCCAGTGAAGTTCGGCACCACGGTGATCGCCTTCGTCGAGGATCCCGACGGCTACAAGATCGAGCTGATCGAGCGCAAGTAGCGCGCTTAGATCAGCTGCCCTAAACCAGCTGCCAGTGCACCAACGCCAGGACGACCAGCGCGGCGGCGAAGAGCGCCGCCAGCGCACGTGTCGTGAACCCGAACTGGCGTTCATTGTCGTTGGCAGGACGGCCGAGCCGGATGATGCGCGGCAGCGGCCTGGGATTGTGCTCGGCCGCCCAAGTCGTTGCCCGGCGCGGCCCATGCGATGATCTAGCCATGTCTGTCGCTTCCTCCCGGGATAGCGATTCTCTGCTCTGAGCTTAGCCTCTCATATGCAGCGGCTTGTAGGGCCGCTCGGTCTGGCCGTTGTAAAGCTGGCGCGGCCGGCCGATCTTCTGATCGGGATCCTCGATCATCTCGTTCCACTGGGAGATCCAGCCGACGGTGCGCGCCACCGCGAACAACACGGTGAACATCGAGGTCGGGATGCCGATCGCCCGGAAGATGATGCCTGAGTAGAAGTCGACGTTGGGATAGAGCTTCTTGGAGATGAAGTAGTCGTCCTTGAGCGCGATCTGCTCCATCTCCATGGCAAGCTCGAGCAGCGGGTCATGGTCGATGCCGAGCGAGGTCAGCACCTCGTGGCAGGTCTGGCGCATGACCTTGGCGCGCGGATCGTAGTTCTTGTAGACGCGGTGGCCGAAGCCCATCAGGCGAGTGTGGTCCTGCTTGTCCTTCACGCGGCTCAGGAAGCCCGGGATGTTCTGCTTGCCGCCGATCTCGTTCAGCATGTTGATGACGGCTTCGTTGGCGCCGCCGTGGCTCGGGCCCCACAGCGAGGCGATGCCGGCGGCGATGCAGGCGAACGGGTTGGCGCCCGAGGAGCCCGCCAGTCGCACCGTCGAGGTTGAGGCGTTCTGCTCATGGTCGGCGTGCAGCATCAGGATGCGATCGACCGCCTTCTCGAGCACGGGGTTGATCTCGTAGTCCTCGGCCGGGACCGAGAACATCATGCGCAGGAAGTTGCCGGCGTAGGAGAGATCGTTGCGCGGATAGACGAACGGCTGGCCGACCGAATACTTGTAGGCCATGGCGGCGATGGTCGGCATCTTGGCGACCAGGCGGTACGAGGCGACCATGCGCTGGTGCGGGTCATGGATGTCGAGCGAGTCGTGGTAGAAGGCCGCCATGGCGCCGACCACGCCGCAGCACACCGCCATCGGATGGGCGTCGCGCCGGAAGCCTCGATAAAACTGGCTGAGCTGCTCGTGCACCATGGTGTGCAGGGTGATGTCGCGGGTGAACTTCTCCTTCTGGGCCTTGGTGGGGAGCTCGCCCTTCATGAGCAGGTAGCAGACCTCCATGTGGTCGCTCTGCTCGGCGAGTTCGGCAATGTTGTAGCCGCGGTAGAGGAGCACGCCCTGGTCACCGTCGATGTAGGTGATCTTGGAGCCGCACGACCCGGTCGAGGTGAAGCCCGGATCGTAGGTGAACATGTCCGATTCGCCGTACAACTTGCGGATATCGACCAGACGCGGTCCGACGGTACCGTGGATGATTGGGAACTCGTAGGATTTGCCGGTTTCGTTGTCGGTCAGCGTGGCGGTCGACTTGGCCATAGGACACTCTTTCAGCTCGATTTCACGGGTTCGGAGGCACCCTAACAAGCCCCCTCCGGAGGCGCAATTGTGCTGGCTGGCCGCTATTTCGCGGCTCGCAGCATGCGCGCAATCCGGCCGTCGATCAGGGCCAGTCCCAGGCCGATCAGGGCCATGCCGGCGAATTGCCGGGGCGCCAGCCGCTCGCCCAGGACGGCGCCGCCCAGGAGGATGGCCGTGACCGGGATCAGGAAGGTGACCAGCAGCAAATTGGTGGCGCCAGCGACGGCGAGGATGCGGAAATAGAGGACGTAGGCCAACGCCGTGGAGAGCAGCGCCAAGCCTGCCAATGCCAGCCAGACCGTCGGTGACGGCACCACGTCCAGGGTCCAGGGCCGGTCGACGACGAGCATGATCGGCAGAATCAACACGGCGCTGGCGGTGACCTGACCGGCCGCCGCTTCGGTCGGTGCCACGCCCATGCGCCTGAAGCGCCGGCCGTAGACGCCGGCAAAGGCGTAGGGCAGGGCGGCGGCCAGGCAGGCGATCTGGCCCCACAGGCCTCCGTCGCGCGCCAGCACGTCGGGGCCGACCAGCACGACGACGCCCGCAAGCCCGGCCAGCAGCGCCACGACCTTGGTGCGGTCGATCTTCTCGTCGGCCGTGAGCAAGTGGGCGACGATCAGGGTGAAGAGCGGCGTCGTGGCATTGAGGATCGAGGCGAGCCCGGAAGCGATCGTCGTCTGCCCCCAGAAGATCAGGCTGAAGGGCAGGGCATTGTTGAGCAGGCCCATGGTGAAGTATTGCGGCCACGGCGCGT
>JADHLS010000470.1 GCA_016780605.1 Reyranella sp. | reverse complement strand
TTCCTTGAGTCAGGCTGGCCGTGCCCTCGTTCATGCCTTCGAGACGGGGGCGCTGAAGCCGCAGCGGGCTTTCTTCCTGCGTGCCGAGCTCAGTCCCTTTCGGGATGTCGATGCCGAGCAGTCATTCCGGCCGGAATATCTGCGGCTGAAGAAGGCCGGGTGGTCGGTGTCACCGCGCATCGAGCATGGCAGCTACCGGCTGGGCCAGCTGCTCCTGACCAAGCACAAGGAAGAGAACTTCGCCAACATAGCGCGCGGCTGGTCGCTGCTGGCCGAAGGCGGCACGTTGGTGTGCGCGGGTTCGAACGACGACGGCGCGGCAAGCCTGGAGAAACAGGTCAACAAGGCCCTCGGGCTCGACGGCCAGCTCTCCAAGTTCCATTGCCGCGTGTTCTGGCTGACGCGGGGCGAGAAGGCGCCTCCCGACTACTGGCGCGACCTCGCCAAGTTGCGTCGGGTCGACGGCGGTTGGCTCAGCCAACCCGGCATCTTCTCCTGGGACAGCATCGACGACGGTTCTGCTCTGCTCGCGCAGCAGTTGCCCAATGATCTTTCTGGCCATGTCGCCGACTTCGGCTGTGGCTGGGGCTATCTCGCGCGCGAAGTGCTCGCCCGCTCGCCGCACGTCACAAAGATCGACCTGATCGATGCCGAGCATCGTGCCATCGAAGCAGCGCGCGCCAACATCACAGACGCGCGGGCATTATTCCATTGGCTCGATCTAACCCAGGAAGCGGCGCCCGCGACCTACGACGCCATCGTCTGCAACCCGCCGTTCCATGCCGGCCGCGCATCCGAGCCCGGTCTTGGCCAGAACGTCATCGCCGCCGCGTCTCGCGCGCTCCGGCCGGGCGGTCGCTTCTACATGGTCGCCAACCGCGGCTTGCCCTATGAGCCGCAGCTCAAGACCAACTTCGCTTCGTTCGAGACGCTGGCCGACAACAACAAGTTCCGGATGTCGCGCGCTATCCGCTGAACTGGCCGGCGATCAGGAACTCCTTGTTGCCCTCCGCCCCTTCGATCGGGCTCTCGGTAACACCGAGCACACGCCAGCCCGGCTGAGCCGCCAGCCAGTCCGCGATCGTCGTGCACACTTCTTCATGCAGGGCGGGATCGCGAACGATGCCGCCCATGCCCACCCGCCCCTTGCCGACTTCGAACTGAGGCTTGATCAGCGCCACGAGATGCGCGCCCGGCGCCGCCAGCGCCAACGCCGCGGGGAGCGCCGTGCGCAGGCCGATGAAGGAGGCGTCGCAGACGATGAGGTCGATCGGCTCGGGCACTTCCTGGTGCGTCACGTCGCGGATGTTGGTCTTCTCCATGGAGATCACGCGCGGGTCCTGGCGCAGCTTCCAGGCCAGCTGGTTGGTGCCGACGTCGATCGCATAGACCCTGGCCGCGCCGCGCTGCAGCAGAAGATCGGCGAATCCGCCGGTCGAGGCGCCGACATCGAGCGCGATGCAGCCTGTCACGGGGATCGCGAAATGGTCCAAGCCTTTCTCGAGCTTCAGGCCGCCGCGCGACACGTAAGGATGCGGCAGGCCGCGCACTTCGAGCACCGCGTCCTCGGCAATGGCGTATCCCGGCTTGTCGAGCCGGCGGTCGCCGGAGAAGACCAGGCCGGCCATGACCAGGCGCTGCGCGGCGGCGCGCGTCGGCGCAAGGCCGCGTTCGACCAACGCCTGGTCGAGTCGATTCTTTGCCGGTCTGGGACTCATTGGCTACGATCCGCTTAGCATGACAAGGCTTGAACGTGGAGGAGATGTCATGAAACGTCCGCTATCCTTGATTGTCGCGGCCCTGGCAGCTGCCGCCATGCCGGCCGCCGCCCAGGACAAGCCGTTCACCATGGTCGGCACGTGGCTGGTCAGCGGCCAGGCCGTCGGGATGGGAGAAAGCCTTCACCCCGAGCACAGCAACCGTGACGCAGAGCCCAAAGTCCATGCCGTGGAGCTGCGCTTCGTGTTCGACAAGCAGGAGGGCAACAACTTCTGGGGCACGTCGACCGGCAAGAGCGGCACTTCCGAACGCATCCTCGGCGCGGTGTCGAGCGACCGGAAGACGGGTGTGTTGATCAATGCCCGCGGCAACCAGCAGGTTCTCACCGTGCTCGACACCAACACGATCGAAGGCTGCTACGCCTCGCAGGGCCCCAAGTATATCAGCGCCGCCTGCACCATCTGGAAGCGCCAGCCCTAGCGGCTCTACAGCATTGCCACCCGCTTGTTGACGAACTGCAGGGAGAACAGCCTGTCGATGGCGAGGCCGGGCGGCAGCGCGCCGACATCGACCATGCTCGTATAGAAGGCCCGCCAGTGTTCGGCGGTCATGGCGCCAAGGCCAAGGCGCACGGCGTCGCCGCCCTCGACCAGCTTGTAGCGGCGCATGGTTGCGATCGAGTAGGCGATCTTGTCGTCGGTCATCTCGGGATTGTCGCGCTTGATCAGCGCGTTGCCGGGCGCCGCATCGCCGCCGAGGTAACTCGCCCAGCCCTTGAGCGTGGCGTCGACGAAGCGCTGCACGACATCGGCCTTGGCGGCGACGAGCTTCGGCGAACACATCATCAGGCCCTGGTAGTTGTTGAAGCCATGGTCGGCGAGAAGGAAGACGACCGGATCGACGCCCGCGGCACGCAAGGCGAAGGGCTCGGTCGTGACGAAACCCTGCATGCACATGTTCCTGTCAGCGAGGAACGGCGCGAGGCTGAAGGTGTAAGGCCGCGCCTGCTCGTCGGTGTAACCGTACTTCGCCTTCAGCCATTGCCAGAAGGATTGCCGCCCGGCGGTCGAGATCAGGATCGGCTTGCCCTTGAGCGCCGGCAGGCTGTCGTTGCCGACTCCGGGGTGGGCGAGCAGGACGCGTTCGTCCTTCTGGAAGATGGCGGCGACGGCGATGCCGGGCAGGTTCTCGCGCGCATAGTTAAGGGCGCTGAACAAGTTGCTGTCGATGAAGTCGACACGGCCCGACAGCAGCAGCGTGTTGATGTCGGCCTGTGGCCCGCCATGGCGCACCTCGACCTCGAGACCATGCTGGCGATAGAGACCGGTGGCGATCGCCTGATAGAAACCGCCCTGCTGCGGCTGCGCCCGCCACCCGGTCTGGTAGATCAGCTTGTCGAGCGCCTGCGCACCAGCGCGTCGACTCACGAGCGAGGTCGCGGCCGCGCCGCCCAGCAAAAGGCGAGCTCCCGAGCGACGACTGATACCGCGTGCCATGTCTCCTCCCCGCCGTTCGCGCCTATAGTAGGGAGCGGCGGTCAGGGGACAAGCTCACATGCGGCAGATCGAAGTCGGCATCTTCTTGCCGGTCGGCAACAACGGCTATCTGATGTCGACGACCTCGCCGCAATACATGCCGACATGGGCGCTGCAGCGCGACCTCGGCGAAGCAGCGGAGGCGCTGGGCTACGACTTCCTGTTCTCCATGGCCAAGTGGCGCGGTTTCGGCGGCGCGACCCGCTTCTGGGATTTCACGCTGGAATCGGTGTCGGTGATGACGGCGCTTGCCGCCTGCACCGGACGGTTGCGCCTGATCGCGACGATGTCGCCGCCGCTGCTGCATCCTGTCGTCGCCGCCAAAATGGCGGCGACCATCGATCACATCAGCGGCGGCCGGTTCGGCATCAACATCGTCACCGGATCGAGCCTCGCCGAATATGAGCAGATGGGTGTGCTGCCGCCGGGCTATGACGGTTACCGCTACGCCTACGCCACCGAGTGGCTCACCGTCATCAAGCGGCTATGGGCCGAACCGGCAGTCGACTTCGACGGCCGCTTCTTCCACTTGCGCGACTGCGTGCTGGCGCCGAAGCCGATCCAGTCGCCGCGGCCGTTCCTGGTTTGCGCCGGGGTCTCCGAGGAAGGCTTCCGCTTCACGGCCGCCGAAACCGACTGTAGTTTCCTGACCGCGAGGACGGTGGCCGACACGCGTACCCTCAGCAGCCGCATGAAGCAGGTCGCCCGCGAACAGGGCCGCGCCATCAAGACCGCGACGCCCATGCTTCTGATCATCGGCGACAGTGACGCCGCCGCCAAGGCGGAGCACCAGCGGTACCTGGACGGCATCGATCGCGACGCCGTCGACAATCTCTACCAGCTGGTAGGTGGGTCGAGCCGGCCCTCGGCCAAGGCGCGTTATGAGCGGACCATGAGCTCGGCAGCATTCGGCGGACAGGTGATCGCGGGCAGCGCCGAAACGGTCGCCGACCATATCGGCTACCTCGTCGAGGGCGACGGTATCGACAACATCCTGCTGATGTTTCCCGACTACCTCCTCGGCATCCGCATATTCGCCGAGCGTGTCGCGCCGCTGCTGCGCCAGCGCGGCATTGCCGCGCTCGGCGTCACACCGCCGGCGGTGGCGAGCGACGCGCCGCCGAGATCGGGCTCATGAGACCGACGGCGACGCCGTCCGGGTCCTCGACGATGGCATAGCGCGCGCCCCAGAAGGCGTCGAATGGCGGCTGCAGGCCGCGATGGCCGGCCGCTGTCATGTCGCCGTAGAGGCGATCGACTTCCTCGCGGGTGGCGACGCTGAAGCCCACGACGACGCGGCCGGCGAGGTCGGCGCGGCCAATCCATCCGGTGTTCCACTTCTGGGCAAAGGCCGTGCTGTCGAGATCGAGGGTGGCGGCCTCCGACGAATCGGCCTCGATGGCGCTGACGTGGTGTGCCCCCGTCGGCGTGCGCCACACGCGCGTATCGGGAATCTCGACTCCCAGCCGGCGATAGAAGGCGATGGATGCCTCGACATTGCCGCTTACAATATTGAGCTGGTCAAGGGTCGGCCGGATCCGCTCCATGGGCTCACTCCATCCTCGAGGGAAGAAACACTTAGCATGAGCACGAAGCTTCTGGAGGGCGAACGCGCCCTGGTCACGGGCTGCGCCGGCGGCATTGGCCGCGGCATCGTCAAGGCGTTGATGGCCGAAGGCGCCACTGTGCTGGGCAGTGACATCAATGCGCCGCCAGCCGAGGACGCCATCGCCTTCCTGGCGGCCGATCTCGGCAAGCGCCACGGCTGGAAAGCCCTGCTCGACGGCGCCCTCAGGAAGCTCGGCACGATCTCGCTGTTCGTCCATGCGGCCAGCCCGCGGCGCCTGGAAGCCGACACGCCGCTCTCCGTCAGCGAGGCGACATGGGACGCCATGACCGACATCAACCTGCGCACCGGCTTCTTCCTGTCGCGTGAGATCGGCCGGCACATGAAGGACAACAAGATCAAGGGCCGTATCCTGCTCATCACCTCGCAGCATCGCGAGATGCCGAGGAACC
>JADHLS010000469.1 GCA_016780605.1 Reyranella sp. | reverse complement strand
AAAATCTTGAGTCCGAGCAGCGGCGCATCACCGGCGAGAGCTGTTGCGAGGTGGACGCCCATGTAGCCACGCCGGTCCTCGCGCACTTCCTCCCCGACTTCGCCGTTCGCCAATGCCAGCAACTGCCAATCCGCGGCAGCAGCGGCGGTCAGATTGGCAAACGCCCGATCGCCTCGACCGAGCCATCTGCACACTCCCAAAACCAGTCGCCAGCTGACGAGCGCGTCCCGCCAAAACTCGACGCTTCGTCCGGTTCCCGTATAAACGGCGCGATCCGGTTCCGGATGGCTCTCCATCCAGGCGACGTGCTTCTCAACGGCCCCCTTGAGCTCACGCGCAAAGCCGTAAAGATAGCCCCGGACCAACGACGAAGTTTGCATCTCCGCGTAACCGCGATCAGCGATGTGCTGAGTTTCCGGTGACTCGTTTGGATCGGCAAACGGCTTACTGTCGATGACGCCCTTGAGTCGGCTTTGCAGCCAGGCGTCTCGTGATCTTGCGAGATTGAATTCAAGCATTGCGTCACCTCTGAGGTTCGCCCGGAATCCCTTTTCGGACAGCTCTGAAGTAGCCACCGTAGGCATTGCCCGTGCCGACGATGCACAGGTTGTAGTTGCCCTTGGACAGCTCGTGCAGGGCCGTGTCGCCAACGTCCCCAGCCAGCGCCCCCGCATCGACCGCGCGGTCAATGTATTCTTTCGCCTTGCTATATCTCAGGCTAGGAATTCCGATCATGCTTCGCCCGACTTGCCGCGTCGCACTCCGCGATTTGGAGTCCCATTCCATCGGCAGACCCTCCGGCCCGATCGTGAAAACGTCCGGACCCTGCTCACCTGCTGGATTTCCGTAGTGCACGATCTTCTCGTAGGGAATGGCATTTTCGATGCGGTTCTTGAGCTCAAGCTCGCCCCTATAGCCGTTCCAATGGCGAATGTAGTCCGGATCATACGCGGAGCCGCCTTTGGGTGCGGGGAAGCCAGGCGCCACTCGGATGTTCACTGCCGTATCGACGCCGTCTGGTCCGCTGTACTGTCCGCGAGGAGCCGGTAGCCCGGGCATCTCTCGGACGGCGCGACAGGCCAGCACGCGCTCCTCTTCAGGATCGCGTTGCCTTGCCTCTTCAAGAATTTTGGCGTCGATCCTGGTAGGCGCCAGCGAGGTCGGCGGATTCCAAGGGTCCGTTGCGGCGGAGTCACCTGCCACGGAGCCGGCACTCGCCGTCGGCGGTCGTGGCGGGTCCGTATCTCTTGGCGGTCGGGCCATTGCACTGGCGCCAGAGTCCGCCGACTCCGCCGGCGCACTTCGTCCAAGCGCTTGGTTGAGTTGCTCGTGATTGATGACAGTATTGACGCTGCCGTCTCTGCCCACCTGTTGCCAGGCTTCCACTGGCAACGTCTCCCATTTCGCCCCGATGCCGAACAAGCCGTCATGAACGCGTCGCTCGACCTCCAGGGATTGCTGACCAGGGCGCACGCGAGCGCGGAGGCCATCGCCGAGATCGGCGGTCTCGGACTGCGTGTTGGTCGGAATCAACAGGAAGGGCAATGCAGCCGCTGCAGTAGGCCCCGCAGCGGCAACGACAGGAGCAAATCTCGCAGCAAGGGCCGCAAGGTCAATTGGCGCGGCAGCACTTGCCGGGACGGCGATGGACGCGGCAGAAGACGCCGATGGCACCATACCAGGCGGACGGAACGCCACCCTGTCTGAGGATGCCGTGGCATCGATGGGCGCGAACGCACCGGCCATCAAGCGAACGTCGCCGGGTGCCATCCGATTGATGCCAGCGACGTCGTTCGGCTGCTCTTGCGGTTCCACAGGCTGGAACGCCCCCGCCATCAGCCCAACGCCGCCAGGCATCTCCCCAGCTTGGACTTCGCTGCCTCCAGTTGGGAGCCTCAACCACGGGGGCGATGCGGTGCCGGACGGAGGGTCGTCCGCCGTACTCAGGTCCGCACCGGTCGTTGGTGGGCGCCAATCGTGCAGGCCAGGTACGCCGATCGGCCCAACATCAGTCGGGCGCACCCGAAAGCCAGGTGGATCTTCCGATGGCGGCGGCGAACCTAGCCAACGCCAGAAAGGATCAAAGCCCAAATTAGTCATGAACGCTCTCCTGCGGACATTGCTGGCGGCGCTGGATTGGCGCGTCCACGGAGTATAGCACTAACGTTATTTTGTGTAAACACTTACGTTATTATCAATAACAGCACTCATCCTTGCCCGGGCAGACGACTCTTCGGGGGAAGGTGTTACATCCTGTCAGAGGATGACGTCAGTGAAGGCAGACCGGATCAGCCCTCGACCTTGATGTCGTTGTCCTTGACCACCTTGGTCCAGCGCGCGGTCTCGAACTTCAGCTTTTCCAGATAGGCCTCGGGCGTGCTGCCGGTGGTGAAGAAGCCGAGGTCGCCGAACTTCTTCTTCACCTCGGGATCCTTGATGATCTCCTGGCAGAGCGCGTTCAGCCGATCGATCACGGGGCGCGGGACGCCGGCGGGCGCGACCAGGCCGTAGAACACCGCGCTCACCATGTCGGGCATGCCGAGCTCGATCACCGTCGGCACGTCGGGACACACCGGCGAGCGTTCGGCGGACGCCACGACCAGGCCCTTCATGCGTCCGGCCCTGACGTGATTGCCGGTCGGCAGCACGACGTCGCACTCGATCGGCACATGGCCCGCTAGCACGTCGCGGATCGCCTCGGCCGAGCCCTTGTAGGCCACGACCTCGAGGTTGAGCCTGTTGCGGCTCTTGAAGAGCTCCATCCAGAGATGCGGCTGGTTGCCGATGCCCGAGGTGGCGAAGCGCACTTTCTGCGGCTGCTTGTTCACCCACTCGGCGAACTCGGGCCAGTTGTTGGCCGGGACGTCGTTGTTGTAGGCGATCAGGTCGGGAATGTCGGCCAGGGTCGAGATCGGCTGGAAGTCCTTCAGGGGATCGTAGGGCTGCTTCAGGCCGAGCGCGGCATTGGTCGCGAGCGTCGTGGTGCCGAGCAGCAGCGTCTGGCCGTCGGGCCTGGACTTGGCCACCACCTCCATGCCGATGATGGTGTTGCCGCCGCCGCGATTCTCGACGATCACCTGCTGGCCGAGCAGCGCCGTCATCTTCTCGGCGACCAGGCGGCCGGCCGTGTCGGTGGCGCCGCCGGGAATGTAGGGCACCACGATCCTGACCTGGCCGCTCGGCCACGCCTGCGCGCGCACCGAGGAGGCGCCGACGATGGTCCAGCCAGCGGTCCCCGCCAGCATGCTGCGTCGCTTGAGCATCGTTCCCATCCCATCCTTGTTCGACTGATATTGGCTTGACACCATTTCCCAACATAGCGCACTTGTCGGCGCCATGACGAACCTCCGGGTCGACATCCGACGCCGCCGCCGCACCGCTCGAAGAGCGCGAGTGCGATGACGCACGCTGCGTCCGTCCGCAAGCCGCGCTCCTGAGCGCGGCTTTTTTGTTTTTGAGCCCGAGAGAATTGAGCCATGACCCACGATGCCAGCAAGATCTCACCCTTCGCCCCGACCAAGCTCGCAGCCCTGCCGGCGATCGAGGGGGTCCGCTTCGCCGCCTGCGAAGCCGGCATTCGCTACAAGAACCGCGACGACCTGATGATCGCCGTGCTCGACCCGGGCACCACGGCGGCCGGCGTGCTGACGCAATCGAAGACGTGCTCTGCGCCTGTGCTGTGGTGCCGCGAGAGCCTCAAGACCGGCCAGGCGCGCGTGCTGGTGGTCAACGCAGGTAACGCCAACGCCTTCACCGGCAAGCGCGGCCGTGAAGCCGTCGAAGCCACCGCCGAGTTCGCGATCAAAGCCACGGGCTGCGACCGGAGCGAGGTCTACCTGGCAGCGACCGGGGTCATCGGCGAGCCGCTGCAGGCCGAGAAGTTCCGGCATCTGCTCGATGGGCTCGTTAAATCGGCCGAGCCCGGCGCCTGGACCAGGGCGGCACGCGCCATCATGACAACCGACACCTATCCCAAGCTCGCCACCCGCAAGGCGAAGATCGGCACTGTCGAGGTCTCGATCAACGGCTTCTGCAAGGGCGCCGGCATGATGGCGCCCGACATGGCGACCATGCTTTGCTTTCTGTTCACCGACGCGGCCGTCTCGGCGGCCGCGCTGCAGCAGATCGTGAGCAGCGGCGCCAACACCAGCTTCAACTGCATGACGGTCGACGGCGACACCTCGACCAGCGACACCTGCCTGATGTTCGCCACGGGCGCCGCCGCGAAACGCGGCCAGAAGCCCATCGACGAGGCCGGCGATCCGGCGCTCGCTGCGTTCACGCAGGCGACGCACGAGCTGTTGAAGGAACTCGCGATCATGGTGGCCAAGGATGGCGAGGGCCTGTCGAAGTTCGTGACGCTCAGGATCGAAGGCGCCGAAAGCGACGCTGCCGCCCGCCGCATCGGCCTGTCGGTCGCGAACTCGCCCCTGGTCAAAACCGCGATCGCCGGCGAGGACCCGAACTGGGGCCGTGTCGTCATGGCGGTCGGCAAGTCGGGCGAGGCCGCAGACCGTGACAGCCTTTCGATCTGGTTCGGTAGTCACGTCGTCGCGGAAAGAGGCGAACGCGCGGCGAGCTACCACGAGCCAACGATCGCCGCCTACATGAAGGCGCGCGAGATCGGCATTCGAATCGACGTCGGCGTCGGCGGCCCCGGCTGCGCCACGATCTGGACCTGCGATCTCACGCAGGACTATTTCGCGATCAACGCCGACTACCGAAGCTGAGGCCGGCCCAGCGACAGGCACAAAGTTTGCAGGCGCGCCTTATGCCGCTCGGCCCAATGGCCGCCGATTTACGGCCCCCAATCAAGGGCGACGGCACCCGGTGAAACACCAGCAGGAGGAGTGTCAGATGGCCTCTTTGGACCTGTCTCCAGCAATCGCCGCCCTTCGGACGCAACCCGAGGAGTTCGAATTCTCAAACGATACCCTGCACCACCTTGGCAGCGGGCACAGTTTCCGATTTCCCAGCGAGGACAGCGTGGAAATCCACGCCGATTGCGGCTGTGCGCTTTTGAAAGCATCACAGGAACAGACGAGGCTATTTCACGCGGCCTATCGCGAGTGGCACGCATCCTATTGGCGGCCTTTGGAAATCAACCGCGAATTCGCTTCGCACTTTGAACTGACGTTGTGGCGGCGGGCAGCTATTTGGCTGCTCCGCCGTCTATTGGCCACGCCGCGGATGAAGGCCAACATCGGTCGGACGGACCTGGCATATCTGATGGTTCATCATCACTGAGTGACCGGACCAAGGGCACGGGTACCACGCAG
>JADHLS010000468.1 GCA_016780605.1 Reyranella sp. | reverse complement strand
AGGCGGTCGAGGTCGCGTCGGAAGCGCGAATCGTCGCCGTAACCGGAATTGAGAGACCCGAACAGGCGGTTAGCCGTCGACAGCGCATCCTGCAATTGCTGGGCTATCGCCGGCAGCCGCTTCAGCGCCGGCGCGCCTTCCTGATCAAGCTTCTTGGCGATGTCCTGGACGTCGACCATCGCCTTCTCCAGGGCCGTCAACGTGCGCTTCATCTGCTCGCCGTTGATCATGGTGTCGAGGCCGCCGACCGCACCTTCGAGGCTCTTGCCGATCTTGTCGTAATCGATGCGGTTCAGCTTGCCCAAAAGCTCGGCGGCCGACCGGGTGATGGCGTCGAAGCCGCCAACCTCCGAGGTCGGGATGATGTAGACATCCCCCTTTCTCTCCATGGTGTCGGGCTTGGCGTCGGGGACGCGTTCCAGCGCGATCTCTTTCGCGCCGGTTATGATGCTGGTCGACTGCAGGGTCGCGCGCATCCCGCGCTTGATCATGTCCTCGGCCAGGCTCTCGGCATTCGTCTGCTCGGCTGCCGCGATGTTGAGGATGCGGCCGGCCTCGACGCGGTAGTGGACGGGGACGACGACGCGATCGAGCTTGGGATCGTAGACCAGGTCGACATCGGTCACCTCGCCGACGCGCAGGCCATGCAGGGTGACGTGGGCGCCCGGCTCGAGCCCCGCAACCGATCCCGGGAAGTACGACAAGAGGCGAATCTGCCGGCCGAAGCCTGCCGCCTTTGCATCATCGAAGTTGCGATAGAGGGGAAATTCCTGGTTGGTAGCGGCGATAGCCTGTTTGGTGTCGAACGGCGTCTCGAAGGCAATGCCGCCCAGCAGCACGGCCCGCAACGATTCCACGCGAACCTGCACGCCATCGCCGCCGAACTTCACCGATATGCCGGAGGCATTCCAGAACGACGAATCGACATGCACGTATTGATCATAGGGCGCACGCACGAAGGCATGGATGGTGACCCTGCTCGCGAGGTCGGCGATGTCCCAGCCGAGCACGGTGCCGACCTCGAGGTCGCGGAAGAAGATGGGCGAGCCGAGGCTGATCGAGCCCAGGCGCTTGCTGTCGAGCTTGAAGGTCGTGCCCTTGGTCCCGGCCTGCAGCACCGGCGGATCCTGCTCGCCAACGAAATGATGTTGTCTATGCGTGCCGGGCTCGGCCGACGGCCGCATGCCGATGTAGGAGCCCGAGATCAGCGTCTCCAGGCCGGTGAGGCTGCCGGCGAACAGCTCGGGCTTGACCACCCAGAAGATCGTCTTGTTGTTGAGCAAGGCCTCGGCCTCGCGCACCGTTTCGATCGTCACGATCACCTTGTTGAAATCGGGCGACATGCCGATGCTGCTCACCGTCCCCATCACCACGTTCTTGTACTTGAGCTGTGACTGACCGGCGGTGAGGCCGGCGGCGCTGTCGAAGGCGATGGTGATGGTCGGGCCTTTCTTGGACATGGTGTCCCAGGCCAACCAAGCGGCGATCAGGCCGGTCAGCAGCGGCACGATCCAGATCAGCGGGATGCGTCGGCGGCGATGGACGCCCGCCGTTGGCAGCTCTGCCGGCCCTCCGCTCTCAGTCATCGTCCTTCAGTCCTGCCTATCCCCGGACTGGAAGGTAACTTAAATCACCCGGGCTGCAAGCATGACTGAAGGAGATTGCATTCCGATGATCAGGCCGCGACGCCGGGATGCAGCACCCGGGCTGCATAGGCATGCAACGAACTGAAATCAGCGCCGACGCCGCGCGCCGCGACGACCTGATCCGGCCGGACCAACACCCAGCCCGGCCCCTTCAGCTGGTAGCGGCTGCGCACCTCGCCGTCGGGATCCCGGCTGCTGCCAAGACGCAGGACCTGCAGCCTGTCACCGGCCTGCTGTAAAGCGTCGTTCAACGGGATCGGATGGTTCTCGTCCTCGAAAACCAAGAGGCTGTGCCGTGGCGCCGACAGGTAAGGCCACAGGCTGGCGCTCTTGCCATCGGGTCCATCGACGATGGACGCTTCGCGCGCCCGGGTGCCGACATCGGTACGCTTGCCGCCGAGCTTGCCCGCCGCCAACGCCACCAGCGGCCCGTCGCGATAGGCGAATTCGGTCTCGGACAGCTCGACCTGCAGCTTGCGATGGACGGCCGGAATATTGCCGAAGATCGAGACCGCCATGTTGCGGATCCTGCTGGTGAGCTTGCTGGCGCCGAAGGAGAGATGCTGCTTCTGCGCCGCCGCGTCGATGACCGCGCGCGCGATCGGCCGGCGCTCGGCCTCGTAGCTGTCGAGCAGCAGGTCGCTGTCACCCGCCCCTTTCAGCACATAGGCAAGCTTCCAGCCGAGGTTGACCGCATCCTGGATGCCCGTGTTCATACCCTGCCCGCCGGCCGGCGAATGGATATGGGCGGCGTCGCCCGCCAGGAAGCAGCGGCCGGCACGATAGCGTGCCGCCAGCCGCTCGTTGATGCGGAAGATCGACAGCCAGCTTGGATCACGCAGCTTCAGGCCGCTGGGTCCGTAGCGATCGACGCAATACTGCATCTCCTCGAGCGTCGCCGGCTCGTCACCCTGCGGCGAATCCTCTCCGCGCATGGAGAAGATGCGCCAAACCTCGTTGCCGAAGGGGAACATCGCGATGGTGCCGCCATTGTGCCACCACAGATAGATGCTGCGATGATCGAGATCGCCGCCGTCGATCTTCACGTCGGCCAGCAGGAAGGTTTGCGGCTCGGTGTAGCCTTCGAACGGGATATCCAAGGTCTGGCGCACTGCGCTGCGCGCACCGTCGCAGCCTGCCAGATATTTGGTCCGCACGACCTCCGCACCGCCGTCGGCCCGGCGCAAGGTGGCGGTGACGCCGGTGGCATCTTGCCCGACGCCGATCAGCTCGACGTTGCGCTCGATGGCGACACCCAGTTCGCCGAGACGCGCCGTCAACAGGGCCTCGGTGCGCGATTGCGGCAGAAGCAGCGGGAAGGGAAAGGCGCTGTCGATGCCCTCACCGACGGCCAGGGTAGCGAGCCTGCGATCACCCTCGCCGACGCACAGCGCGCTCAAGCGCTGACCCTCGGCGACGAAGCGATCGACGACGCCCATGCCCTGTAGGGCTTCCAGGCTGGCGCTCCACAGCGCAAGAGCCTTGGACACTGCGGTGGGTTGCGCCGCGCGATCGACGATGCGTACCGGGATGCCATGGCGGCGCAGCGTAATGGCCAGCGACAGGCCGGTCGGGCCAGCGCCCACGATCAGAACTTCGGCAGCATTCTCCACAGACATCATTGCCCCCTCTAAAAGGCGCGTCGAGCGCGACGGTTACGGATTGAGTGCGAGATCGAGCGCGTCCATGCGCGCGATCTGCATGTAGGTTTCGTAGACGTCGATCATGTCGGCCGGCACGACCTCGAGCAGAAATCGATTCTCGACCCACAGCTCGACGACGTGGAAGACCGGCGGCAGGCCGGGCGCGGCGCGGCTGAAGAACTTCGTGCGCCAACCGGCCGCCCCGCCGATGCGCTCGATCGTGGCGCGGTCGTGCGGCACCGATAGCAGCGCGTGGAAGCCGAGATGACGGCGGCTCTCGGCGTCGACGCGGTAAGCGACAGGTCCGTCGGCGTCTCCAGGCGTCATCACGACGTTGTCGGGATAGATTTCGATCATGGTGCCGTAACGATCGCCGCTGACCGCCATGGCGGCGCCGGGCAACGGGCCGGGAAAGCGGTAGGCGCGGCCGCCGATCAGCTCGGCCAGCACGCGGGCCACCGCCATGGGATCGCGCGCGGGAATGGACACATGATGGATCACTGCGCCGACTCCTTTCGGTTGGCGGCGAGACGACCGGGCTTGTGCGGCGGCGGATCGTCGAGACCCGACGCGTCGCGCTTCAAGGCGTCGATCAGCGCGTTGATGGTCCAGGCGGCGACCTGTTCGGCTTCCTTGGGCTCGAACTCACCGCTGTCGACCAGCCAGCGCCAGACGGTCGGCGTGAAGAAGGCGGAAACGACCTTGGCACCGCGCCGGCGTTGCTCAGGCGAGAGATGAGGCATCGCCTCGCCCACCGCGGCGATCCAGCTGCTGTGGCGCTGGCCGCGATCGACCGTGCGCTGGCGATCCCACGACGGCTTGTTCATCAGGTTGCGCAGCAGCGCGCCGTAGGCCTCGTAATTGGGAAATAGCGCATGAGGCAACTCGCCGAACCGTTCCAGCGGCGGCAGCGGGGTGCGCAGGCCAAGCCGCGGGCTCAGCCAGTTGAAGAAGGCTTCGACAAGGTCGTCGACCGTTCGGAAGTGGGCGTAGACGGTGGGCGGCGACACGCCCGCGAGGTCGGCGAGCTGGCGCAGCGACAGGCTCTCCAGGTCGTGCTTCTCGAGATAGGTCTTGGCCGCCATCAAGATGCGCTCGCGTGTCAGGGCCGCCTGCGCTTCGCGCAAAGGACTTTGATAGGTCCGGGTCGGCGATTTTGCTTTCTTCAAGACAATTCACCTTATAAATGTAAATCCAAAGAGTCAAGCCATGTGCTCAACGAAATATCATCTCTTGTCTGTAAGGTGAAATCGTGCCCGCCCGAGGCGGTGTCGGCCGGGGCGCACAGATCAGATGAACGATGCATAGAGCGGACGATGCCCGGGAGCATCAGCACAGACTATAACTGAAGTTCACTTCATTGTCAACAATTGTAGTGCGGTCCGACAATTTGCACTGAGTTTTTTCGCACCGTAGGAGACCCCGGAAAGCAGCCGCTCGCCGCCGAGCGGGTTCTTTTGTTGCGACTTTTGGCGCTCAAGGAGACGCCATATCTGGGTGCCGCAGACGCCATCATACGACTGCTTGAGTGCGCGACCGACGTGCTGGCAGTGCTGTCACCCTAACGGGTGATGGGCGACGAGAAGATTGGCGGCTTCTTCGCCCAGTCGTAGCCGCGCAGCGCCTGCTGGTAGCCGTAGTCGAACAGAGCGCGCATGTAGGCGAGATCGAACGGCGAGGGCAGCACTTCGGTGAAGCCCGGACCGATATAGGCGAGGTTGTAGTCGATGCCGTCGCGCTGGGTGATGGTGTAGATGCGGATCACGTCGTTGTAACCGGACATGGCGATCATGGTGTTGATGGAGCGGCCGGCGATGCCGAGCGTGCGCCGCTCGACGGCGGCCCATTCCGGATGGAGCCGGCCGTTGCGGATGATGAAGGCCCGCGCATTCACGATCGGCTGGCCGGTGCGCTGTCTTTGCGCGCGGTTGCGCGTGAGGGCGGAGGGATAGAGGAACGTCTGGATGGCGGCGCCGCCGTCGACATGCATTTCCTGGT
>JADHLS010000467.1 GCA_016780605.1 Reyranella sp. | reverse complement strand
CGGCACGAGATCCTTCGCTTCGCTCAGGATGACAATGGGGCGCAGTGATGGACCTGGCATTCAACAAGGAAGAGCTCGCCCTCCAGAAGGAAGTGCGCGACTGGATCGCGGCCAACATGCCGCCGGAGGTGGCGGAGGAGAGCCGGCGCAGCCGGACCAGCCACGTCTCCAAGGAACGTCTGCTGCAGTGGCAGAAGAAGCTCGCCGGCAAGGGGTGGCTCTGCCCCAACTGGCCCAGGGAATTCGGCGGCCCGGGCTGGAGCTCGACCGAGAAGTTCATCTTCGAGATGGAGATGGCCCGAGCGGATTCGCCCTATCTCTCCTCGTTCAGCATCAAGATGGTGGCGCCGGTCCTGATGAAGTATGGCAGCGACTGGCAGAAAAAGCGCTTCCTGCCCAAGATCGCCGCCGCCGAGGAGCTGTGGTGCCAGGGCTATTCCGAGCCCGGTTCGGGCTCGGACCTCGCAAGCCTGCGGACGAAAGCGGAGCGGCAAGGCGACCACTACATCGTCAACGGTCAGAAGATCTGGACCACCAACGCCCACTTCGCCGACTGGATCTTCTGCCTGGTCCGCACCTCCAACGAGGGCAAGCGCCAGGAGGGCATCTCCTTCCTGCTGATCGACATGAAGTCGCCCGGCATCCGCATCGATCCGATCTACCTGGTCGACGGCACGCGCACGCCGATGCGCCACGAGGTCAACCAGGTGTTCTTCACCGACGTGAAGGTGCCGGCGAAGAACCTGGTGGGCGAGGAGAACAAGGGCTGGACCTACGCCAAATACCTGCTGGAGTTCGAGCGCGGCGGCCAGGCGCACGGCCCGCGCCTGCGCAAGGCGTTCCGCCATCTGCAGACGCTGTCGAAGAGCCAGATCGAGGCCGGTGAGCCCCTGTCGGCCGATCCGAAGTGGCGCGAGAAGATGGCGGCGCTGGAGATGGAGATCGACGCCGTCGAGATGAACGAGCTGATGTTCTATTCCAGCCTCAAGACCGGCGATGCGCCGGGCAACATGGCCTCGATCGTCAAGATGCGCGGCACCGAGGTCGGCCAGAAGGTGACCGAGCTCGCCGTCGAAGCGGTCGGCTGGTACGGCGCGCCCTTCACCGAGCTCAGGAACTTCGACAGCAACATCGTGCCGGTGGGCGGCGAATACGTCGACGACGTCTCGCCGCGCTACTTCAACAACCGCAAGACCACGATCTACGGCGGCTCCTCCGAGGTGCAGCGCAACGTGCTGGCCAAGGCGATGCTGGGGCTGTGAGTCCGACCGCTCGGCGCGAGGCGACGAGGTGAAGCGCCGGGAACTGGCAGTTCTTTCGGCCGGCATGCTGGGTGCCTCGCGGATTCCGGCATTCGCCCAGAACAAGCTTGGTCGCGTCGGATTTCTGAACAGCGCCTCACGCGCCGAGTACGACCAACCGGTCAAGGCGTTTCTAAAGAGCCTCGAAGCCGCGGGCTTCGTCGAAGGCCGAACGGTGTCGATTGCCTATCGGTGGGCCGAGGGGAACTATCAATTGCTCGACGGGATGGTTGGCGACCTGATCGAGAGCGGCGTCGATGTCATTGCCGCGACGAGCACTCCAGCCAACGTCATCGCGAAGCGCCGAACGAAGACAATTCCACTGGTCTTCAGCACAAGCAGCGACCCCATTGCACTCGGGTTGGTTGGCAGTCTCAATCACCCCGAGGCCAATGTGACCGGCGTCACCACCATGAACGTCGAACTCGGCCCGAAACGCCTCGATCTCGTCGAGCAATTACTCCCGGGAGTGGCGGTAATCGGTCATCTGGTGAATTTGGCCAACCCAAATATCCAGGAATCCGATCAACTCGATGCCGTCGCAAAAAGCAGGGGCAAGGTCGTCGTCAGAGTTCGAGCGACCACCGAGAGCGAGTTGGACATTGCCTTTCAGCAGCTCGCCGAGCGTCACGCAGGCGCGTTGATCGTAAATACGGATGCTTTCTTCTTTGGCAGGCGACGCCACTTGGTCGATTTGGCGAACCGATTCAAAATTCCCGCAATGTATGACCGCCGCGAATTCGCCATTGCCGGTGGTCTGATCGCCTACGGCGGCAGCGTCGTCGAGGCCTATCGCCTCGTCGGTGAATACGTAGCCCGGATCCTCAGAGGGGAAAGACCTCAAGATCTTCCCGTGCAACAGGCGACAAAGGTCGAACTGGCCCTGAACGTAGCCGCTGCAAGAGGACTGGGCGTCGTATTCCCGCCGTTGGTACTAGCGCGGGCCGATGAGGTCATCGAATAGCTGGAGTGATAACGTGGAATATCGTCGTCTCGGCCGCAGCGGCCTGAAAGTCTCCGAGATCTGTCTCGGCACCATGACCTTCGGCAACGGCGCCGACGAGGCCGAGGCGGCGCGCATGGTCCATGCCGCCTTCGATGCCGGCGTGAATTTCTTCGACACCGCCGACGCCTATGTGAACGGCGTATCCGAAGCCATGCTGGGCAAGGCGCTGAAGGGTCGGCGCCAGGACGCCGTCATCGCCTCCAAGGTGTTCAACCCGATGGGCGGGCGGCCCAACGATTCGGGCATGTCGCGGCTGCACATCATGCAGGCCGTCGAGGCCAGCCTGAAGCGGCTGCAGACCGACTACATCGACATCTATTTCATTCACCACGTCGACATCCAGACGCCGCTCGAGGAGATGCTGCGCGCCTTCGACGATCTCGTGCGCCAGGGCAAGATCCTCTACACCGCATGCTCCAACTACGAGGCATGGCGCCTGATGGAGGCGCTGTGGCTGTCGCAGTCGAACGGGTGGGCGAGCTTCGCCGCCTACCAGCCGCAATACAGCCTGGTCGTGCGCGACATCGACGAGGAGATCGTTCCGGCGTGCCAGGCCAAGGGGCTGGGCGTCGTCGCCTGGTCGCCGCTCGCCAGCGGCTATCTCGCCGGCAAGTACAAGCCGGGCGACCTCAAGGCCGACGGCACGCGCTCGGCCGAGGGCTGGGGTTTCCAGGGCCGCTTCTTCGCGCCCAACCATGCCGAGATCCTGCAGACGCTGCTCGACACGGCGCGCGACATCAGCCGCTCGCCGGCGCAGACCGCATTGCGCTGGGCCATGGACCAGCCGTTCATGACCAGCGCCATCGTCGGCGCCCGCAACGTCCAGCAGCTCGCCGAGACCCTGGCGGCCGGCGGCTGGCGCCTGCCGGCAGACATACGCGAACGGCTGGACAAGGTGTCGGCCCAGCCGCACCGTTATCCGCGCGCCTTCGAGGAGTCGATGGTCGACCGCCGCAACACTGCGGTGAAGATGCCGGCGCTGAAGTAGGGGGAGTGACTATATTTCCGTCATCCCGAGCGGAGCCGCTCCCGTAACGAAGTGGAGGGGGCGGCGTAGTCGAGGGACCTGTTTTCGCCGATGCAGCAACAAAAGAGGTCCCTCCACTTCGCCTCGCTGCGCTCGGCTCCGGTCGGGATGACAATGGAGGCGTGCGATCGCACGTTTGCAGGCAATGTCTTTTCAGCCGAATGTCGGCTCGTTGAAGGAGCGCTTCAGCGCGCTCCGCACCCTGAAGCCCTTCGTCGCCATGGTCTGGCGGGCAAGCCCGCCCTTGATGTCGACCTCGCTGGCGCTGCGCCTGGTGCGCGCCCTGGTGCCGGTCGCGGCCCTCTATGTCGGCAAGCTGATCATCGATGACGTGGTGCGACTGGTGCAGATGCCCGGCCATCCATCCGACTTCGACGGCTGGATGGCGAGCGGCGAGCTGCAGTGGCTCGGCGTGCTGCTCGGGGCGGAATTCGGGCTTGCGGTGCTGTCCGATGTCCTGATCCGCGTCGTGTCGCTGGTCGACGGTCTGTTGTCGGAGAAGGTCACCAACGCCTCGAGCGTCAGCCTGATGGAGCATGCCGCCACGCTCGACCTCGAGGATTTCGAGGATGCCGGGTTCCAGGACCAGCTCGAGCGGGCGAGGCGTCAGACCAGCGGGCGGCTCACCCTGATGGCGCAGCTCCTTGCCCAGGCGCAGGCGCTGGTGACGGTCGCGAGCTTCGGCGCCGGCCTTCTGCTCTACGCGCCCTGGCTGATCGTGCTGTTGCTGGTGGCGCTGCTGCCGGTGTTCCTGGGCGAGCAGCACTTCAACGCGCGGGCCTATACGATGGACTTCGGGCGCACGCCGGAGCGCCGCGAGCTCGACTATGTGCGCCAGACCGCGGCGAGCGTCGAGACCGCCAAGGAAGTGAAGATCTTCGGCCTGAACCGCTGGCTGATCGATCACTATCGCCGCCTGGCCGACGCCTTCTACGCCGCCAACCGCCAGCTGGCGCTGCGGCGCGCCGGGTGGGGCAGCCTGTTCGCCGCGATCGGCACGGTCGGCTACTACGTCGCCTATGCTTACATCGTCTGGCGCACGCTGAGCGGCGCCTTTTCGATCGGCGATCTCACCTTTCTCGCCGGCTCCTTCGCCCGCTTGCGCGGGCTGCTGGAGCAGCTGCTGACGACGTTCTCGACCACGGCGGCGCAGGCGCTCTATCTCAACGATCTGTTCTCCTTCTTCGACGTGCGGCCGGAGATCCTGTCGCCCGCGAACGCGCGACCCTTCCCTAAACCGATCCGGCAGGGCTTCGTCTTCGAGGATGTCGGCTTCGCCTATCCCGGGGCCGACCGATGGGCGGTACGCAACCTGAGCTTCACGCTCAGGGCAGGCGAGGTCGTGGCGCTGGTCGGCGAGAACGGTGCCGGCAAGACCACGCTGGTGAAGCTGCTGACGCGCCTCTACGACCCCGACGAGGGTCGCATCCTGCTCGACGGCCACGATCTGCGGGAATACGACCTCGACGAGCTGCGCGGCAGCATGGGTGTCATCTTCCAGGATTTCGTGCGCTACAACTTCACGGCGCGGGACAACATCGCGGTCGGCCGCGTCAGCGCCCAGCACGATCAGGCGCGCATCGAGCGGGCGGCGCGCTCCAGCCAGGCTGACGACGTCGTCGCCGGCCTGCCGGACGGCTATGACCAGCGCATCGGCAAGCGCTTCAAGAATGGCGTCGAGCTATCGGGCGGCGAATGGCAGAAGATCGCCATTGCCCGCGCCTACATGCGCGAGGCCGAGGTGCTGATCCTCGATGAGCCGACGGCGGCGCTCGATGCTCGGGCCGAGTTCGAGGTGTTCCAGCGCTTCAAGGAGCTGAGCCGCGGCAAGACCGCCGTGCTGATCTCGCACCGCTTCTCCAGCGTGCGCATGGCCGACCGCATCTTCGTGCTGGCCGCCGGCAAGCTCGAAGCCGCTGGTACCCATGAGGAGCTTGTGGCGAAGCCGGGTCTCTATTCCGA
>JADHLS010000466.1 GCA_016780605.1 Reyranella sp. | reverse complement strand
AACAGCAACGAGACAATTCCGTCACCCGTTTGGAGTCGTATGTCGTCCCTTAAGCCCCGTATTACCGCCCAGATTGCCGGGCGCGCCCTGCATCCCCTGCTCCGCCCGTTCGCCGTCGGCTACTTCCTCACCGCTTGCGCGGCCGACCTGGTCTACACCCAGGCGAGCGTCTTCGTGCGGCACAGCGTGCCGGAATTCGCCGACATTACCGAGTGGCTGCTGATCGCGGGCCTGGTCATGGCCGGGCTGGCCACGGTCGTCGCCGTGATCGATCTTTTGGGCGAACGGCAGTTCCGCACCCTGCCCGATCTTCGGATGTACGCCGCGGGCGGCGCCCTGGTGATGGCGCTCGAAATCTACAACCTGCACATCCGTCTGGCCGCCGGCGCCGACGCCATCACGTCGACCGGCGTGGTGCTGTCGGTCGCCGCCAGCATCGTGCTGCTGGCGACACCGTCGCAAAACTGGGCGCGGATGTATCGCCAAGCAAGCTGAGGGGGCTGGCATGGCGCGCGCTCCGGAGGGATGATCGCTTCGGAGGATCGCGCCATGCATTACGACGTCATCTCCGCCGACGGCCATGTCGACCTGATCTGGCTGCCGCCTGATCTCTTCACCAAGAATGCCTCGGCGGCCTTCAAGGACCGCATGCCCCATGTCGTCGACGGGCCGAAGGGTCCTGAATGGGTGAGCGCCAGGGGCGCCAAGTTCGGCCTGATGAACGGCATGGGCTCGGCCGGCCGCGAATACGTCCCGGGTGTCATCCATCGCTCCGATCGCATGGCCTCCACCGGCCTCTATGACGACGGCAAGAAAGGCATCCGCCGCCTCACCGAGCCCGAGATGCGCCTGAAGGACCAGGACCGCGACGGCGTGCAGGCCGAGATCCTCTACGGCGTGCTGGGCTCGAGCGGCCGGCTCAACGATCCAGAGGCGGCGCTCGAGATGCTGCGCATCTACAACGACTGGCTGCACGACTTCTGCCGGGCCGCGCCCGAGCGGCTGATCGGGCTCGCCAACATCCCGAACTACAACATGGAGGACTCGGTGGCCGAGGCCATGCGCTGCGCCAAGCGTGGCGTGCGCGGCTTCGACATCGCCAACCGTCCCGACATGACGCCGTTGTGGGACGAGCACTGGGAGCCGCTGTGGAAGTTCGGCCACGAGACCGGCATTCCCCTGCACTTCCACACCATCGGCGGCCGCTCGCCCGACACCAGCAAGATGAAGCCGCACATCGTGCGCCGCGTGCATGCGGCGCACATCACGAACTTCCAGATGCACATGAGCTACATGCTGATGTCGCTGATCTACTCGGGCGCGCCCGAGCGCTATCCCAACCTCAAGATCGTGATCGGCGAGGCGGGACTGGGCTGGATCCCCTACGTGCTGCAGCACATGGACCTCGAATGGGAAGACCAGTTCCAGGACCTCGACCTCAAGATGAAGCCCAGCGAGTACTGGTATCGCCAATTCTACGCGACCTACCAGACCGACCCGATCGGCATCCGCCTGCTCGACGTGCTGGGCGAGGACAACGTGATGTGGGGCTCCGACTATCCGCATCCCGACGGCATCTGGCCCGATTCGCAGGAGTTCCTCGAGCGTGAGCTGTCGGGCGTCAGCGCCGAGGCGCGCCGCAAGATCACGCGCGACAATGCGATGAAACTTTATCGGCTGAGCAATTAGTCTCTTCTGGACCGCCGGCTTCCAGCCGGCATCATGAATCATGAGCCGGCTGGAAGCCGGCGGTCCGGAAGACATGAACAAGCGCCTGCGCGTCCCGCTTCTCAGCGTTTTCGCCACGCTGGCCTTCGCCGGCAACTCGCTGCTCTGCCGCGTCGCGCTACGCGACACCACCATCGACGCTGCGAGCTTCACCGCCATCCGGTTGGCCTCGGGTGCACTGATGCTGGTGATCCTGCTGCGGCTGCGCGGCGTGCGCCATCCGGTGGCGGGCGGCAGCTGGCCGATGGCGCTGATGCTGTTCGTCTATGCCGCCTTCTTCTCCTTCGCCTATCGTGACCTGACGGCTGCGACCGGCGCGCTTTTGCTGTTCGGCGCCGTGCAGCTCACCAAGATGGCGTGGGGCCTCTGGCAGGGCGAGCGGCTGGCCGGCATCCGGCTCGCAGGCCTCACGATCGCGCTCGCGGGCCTGGTTGTCCTGCTGCTACCGGGGCTCGCCGCCCCGCCACCGCTCGCTGCCGCCCTGATGATCGGCGCCGGCGCGGCCTAGGGCGTTTATTCGCTCCTCGGAAGGGGCGCCGGCGAGCCCATCGCCGCGATCGGCGGCAATTTCCTGCGTTCGGTGCCCTTTGCCGCGCTGCTGATCCTGACGGCCGTCGGCAGCGAAACCGTTGATTACACGGGCCTGTTCTACGCCGTGCTGTCGGGCGCGCTGTCCTCGGGCCTGGGCTACGTGCTGTGGTATGCGGCCCTGCCGGCGCTCAGCGCCACGGCCGCCGCCACAATCCAGCTCGGCGTCCCGGCCATTGCGGCGATCGGCGGTGCAGTGCTACTCGCGGAACCTCTCACCGCGCGGCTCCTGCTGGCGTCGGCGGCGATCCTGGGCGGCATCGCGCTCACGATACGAAAGAAGGGCTAGAAGAGATCATGTTCGAAGTCGCCGAGCGCCTGCGCAACGTCAAGATATCCGCTTCCGCCGCCATGACCCGCAAGGTGCGCGAGCTGCGCGCCCAGGGCGTGAAGATCGTCGGTCTCAGCTCCGGTGAGCCCGACTTTCCGACGCCAACGCATGCCATCGAGGCGGCACACAAGGCGGCGCTGGCCGGCGACACCAAGTACCCGCCGCAGGACGGCGTGAAGCCGCTCAAGGAGGCGATCCAGCGCAAGTTCAAGCGCGACAACAATCTCGACTATGCACTCGACGAGATCATGGTCAGTAACGGCAGCAAGCAGATCATGTACGACGCGCTGCAGGCGAGCGTGAACCCGGGCGACGAGGTGATCATCCCGGCGCCGGGCTGGATCTCCTACGCCGACCAGGCGACGCTCGCCGGCGCCAAGCCCGTGTCGGTGTCGTGCCCGGAGAACAACCACTTCAAGCTGCGCGCCGCCGATCTCGATGCGGCGATCACGGCCAAAACCAAGTGGGTGGTGCTGAACTTCCCCAACAATCCCACGGGCGCGGTCTGCTCGCGCGCCGAGATGCGCGAGATCGCCGACGTGCTGCTGGCCCACAAGCACGTCTTCGTCATGTCGGACGACGTCTACGAGCACCTGACCTATGACGGCTTCGGCTTCTGCACCGTGGCCGAGGTCGAGCCCAAGCTGAAGGAACGCACGCTGACGGTGAACGGCGCGTCGAAGGCCTATGCCATGACCGGCTGGCGCGTCGGCTTCTGCGGCGGACCCAAGCCCATGGTCGCCGCCATGATGAACATGCAGGGCCAGATCGGCTCGGGCATCTCGACCATCAGCCAGGCCGCGGCGACGGCGGCGCTGAACGGCCCGCAGGACCTCCTGAAGGAGCGCGCCGCCGACTATCAGAAGCGTCGCGACGAGGTCGTGGGCATGCTGCGCGAGGCCAAGGGCCTCACCTGCCACAAGCCCGAGGGCGCGTTCTACGTGTTCCCCAACGTGGCGGGCTGCATCGGCAAGACGACCAAGGGCGGCCGCAAGATCGGCAACGACACCGATTTCGTGACGGCGCTGCTCGAGGAGAAGCACGTCGCCACCGTGCAGGGCGCGGCCTATGGCATGAGCCCCTACTTCCGGATCTCCTACGCCACCGACATGGCGAGCCTGCGCGAAGGCTGCCAGCGCATCCAGGAATTCTGCGGCGAGTTGAGGTAGGTGCTCATATCTCCTCCCCTGTCATGGGGCTGCCGCGCAGCCAGACGGGCCGCCCGGCTAGGGCCGGACGCGGTGGGAATCGGATGAACGATACATAGAGCGGACGCCTGAAGTGCGGCGGCGAAGGCATCATAACTTATGTTTTCGATAAAAGTCAATTACTAAAGTATGTCCGGCAATTTCGATCTGTCCCAGGACAGCCCCAATAGTTTTTGCGTACCGTAGGACGCCAAAATGCGCATCTGCCAACAGTGCTGTCGCAACCCACAGCAGCACGGTGCGATGCGCACCTCTTTATGTTGATTGGACGCACCGAATAAATGCGTCTTTCAGGAGAAGAGGAGAAGAGACGGTAGCGCCTCAACTACCAGGCGTAGGCCTGGTTGGACATGATCCTGATCGACGCCATCTGGTCGCGCAGCCCGATCTTGCGGGCGCACAGAGGCCAATGATGCGGCTCTTCGAGATCGAAGATCATGTACTTGGCGAGATCGCTGGCGCGGTCGTAGTCGTGCGCGAGCTCGACCGCCTCCTGGCGCGAGAGCTGCGTGCCGTCGCGGCGCTTCTGGTAGGCGATCACGGTCTGCACCGAGAACTGCAGGCGGCCGAGATAGGCGCCGCGGCCGCCATAGATCGGCCTCTCCGACGGGCCCCAACCGCCGGTCTCGCAGTGGGCGAGCTGACGCATGGTCTCGTCCTTGCGTTCGTCGATCTCCTTTTGACGCAGATCGACCTGCGGCTCGACCAATGACGTCTTCGGCCCGGTCAGTCCGACGCATCCGGAGATGGAGAGGGCGGCGGCGATGAGGCCGGCGCTGGCGATGGTGGAGCGGATTGCAGTCACAACCCGTCCTTGCTGCCACGATTCCTGGGACGAGGTAAACCCTGTGTGGCAAGATTCACACAGGTCATTGATCTCGATCAAAGCGCGAACGTGTGGGGAACTTCGCCATCGAATGGCGTGGATACATTCGGTACGCAACAAGATTAATTATTGTATCGTGGTGACTTAGCCACCACCGCTGTCATGTCGGTCCAACCCGCGCAGGGCCTGAATCGAGCCTGCCAATGCGGTCATTGCCTGCGGCATCGAGTCCACCGCTGTGACGCACTTCACGTCGCATGCGCGCGCGATGCGGAAGATTCACCCCACCTGTCTCGAGCGTCCTGCCCAGTACTTCGCACGCAGGACCTTCTTGTCGACCTTTCCGACAGCGGTGAGCGGCAAGCTGTCGACGAACTCGACCTGCTTGGGCGCATGCGTGCTGCCTTTGCGATCCTTCACGTGCTGCATCAACGCTTCCGCAACAGGCTGCGTGCCTGGCCTGGCGACGATCAAGGCGGCGACGGCCTCGCCCCACTTCTCGTGCGGCACGCCGATCACCGCAGCCATGGCGACGTCGGGATGCGAGGACAGCACGTCCTCCACTTCGCGCGGGAAGATGTTGAAGCCGCCGGTCACGATCATGTCCTTCTTGCGATCGACG
>JADHLS010000465.1 GCA_016780605.1 Reyranella sp. | reverse complement strand
TGGCCTTTACGTCAACCTCGAGCAGGAGATCACCGACGATCTGGGCATGTTCGGGCGGTTCAGCTGGAACGATGGCCGCAGCGAGATCAGTGCCTTCACCGACATCGATACCAGTGTGTCGCTCGGCCTGTCGCTCAAAGGCACGGCCTGGGGTCGGCCCAACGATCGGGTCGGCCTTGCCGCCGCCTTCAACAACATTTCCGGGGATCACGCCAACTACCTGGCCAACGGCGGCCTCGGTATCCTGATCGGCGACGGCGCACTCTCCTACGCTTCCGAGACTGTGCTCGAGACCTACTATGCCTTCCAGTTCGCCAAGGGCATCGTCGTCAGCGCCGACTATCAGTATCTGGGCAACGTGGCCTACAACACCCAGCGCGGTCCGGTGCATGTGTTCAGCGGGCGCTTCTCGATGCGGTTCTGATCATGCAAGGCGTCCGCGACCTGCAAACGAGCGGTTCCCTACCGTGAGCGTCACCGGCTAGAGCGGGATGAGACAGGAAGGAATCGAAGGGGGATTCCCAACGGTCGGTTGATCTGATTCAACCTACCGGCTGGGCAGGAGGCCAGCTTGGATGGCATCACCCTATTCGATGGACCTTCGACAACGAGTGATAGAGGCAGTGGAGGGAGGCTTGTCGTGCAATCAGGCGGCCGCCCGGTTCGATGTGGCGATCAGCACAGCGATCGGCTGGGTGAACCGGTACCGCGAGACCGGCAGCTTTGCCCCGAACCGGATGGGAGGTCATCGACCGAAGAAGCTGGTCGGTGAGTACCGGGAGTGGCTGCTGCGGCGGTGCCGCGAGAGGGAGTTCACCCTGCGCGGCCTGGTCGACGAGCTGGCTGAGCGCGGGCTGAGCGTCGACTATCGTGTGGTCTGGCAGTTCGTTCACGATGAGAAGCTGAGTTACAAAAAAAGATGTTGGTCGCCAGCGAGCGGGATCGCCCGGACGTAGCGCGTCGGCGCCAACAATGGACCGCCTACCAGGGTCGCATTGATCCGACCCGGCTCGTCTTCATCGACGAGACCTGGACCAAGACCAACATGGCTCCTCTGCGCGGCTGGAGCCCGCTCGGCCAGCGCCTGCCAGCCAAGGTGCCGCATGGTCGCTGGACGACCATGACCTTCCTCGCCGCCCTGCGCCACGATCGGGTCGAGGCGCCCTGGCTGCTCGAGGGCCCGATCAACGGCGAGAGCTTCCGCCTCTACGTCGACCAGGTCCTCATCCCGACCCTGCAGCCCGGCGACATCGTCATCATGGACAATCTCGGCTCGCATCGCAGCAGTGCCGTCCGACGCGCCCTCAGGGCAGTCGGGGTAAAGCTCTTCTTCCTCCCCAAGTACTCGCCTGATCTGAATCCGATCGAGATGCTCTTCTCCAAACTCAAACACGGCTTACGAAAAGCGGCACGGCGCACCCAAGACGCAATCTACGCCGCTCTCGCCGACCTACTCCCAGCTGTCCAGCCCACCGAGTGTGCCAACTACTTCGCCAAAGCAGGATATGCTCGAACTTAGAGTCATCCCGCTCTAGCCACGTGCCAAATCGCGGCTCGATGGTTAGATCGAAGACGGTCCCGTCACTGCCATTTTCAGTAGTGCCAGGAGCGGGAGCGGCTAATGACGCTCTGGCAGGACACGCGACGTATGTCGGCCCGGTCTTCTACCTGCCCTTTGCCAGGGGCTTTTCGATTTCGGGCGACCGGGATTTCCAGGTTTGGGGGCAGGCAGTGGGCCTCGGAGGCTACCTGGACCTTATGCGCTCGAGCTTGAGCTTGGGGTCGTCGCCCTCGCAGAACGCGCCGTCGCGGTTGCACGACACCAGATGGCCGATCTCGGCCAGTCCCGCGTTGGCATGACTATGGCTCTTGGTTGGCTCGCCGGCGAGGAAACGATGCGTCGCCGACTCTACACCGCCAGCAATGCCGAGTAAGCTCGTCGCGGGGATCAGTTCGTCCGAGAAGGGCCATGAGCAGTCAATGTTCGGCGACAAGCGGCGTGACCCACGGTAGAAACCCCTAATCGATCACCTCGTCCGCATGCGCAAGCAGGGTCTGGGGGACGTCGAGGCCAAGCGTCTTCGCTGTCTTGAGATTGATGACGAACTGAAACTTTGCCGGTTGCTGGATCGGTAGGTCAGCCGGCTTTGCCCCTTTCAAGACCCGGCCCGCATATCGACCAGCCTGGCGATAGGCGTCGCTGATATCCGGGTCGTAGCTCATGAGCCCGCCAGCAATCGCAAAGTCGCGAAACTGGTAGATTGCGGGAACTCCGGCTGCCGCGACGAGGGAGATGATCCTGTCTCGATGAACATCGAAGACCGGATCGCTACCAAGCAGAAAGGCGTCGACCTTGTGGCGAACAAGGGCGTCAAACGCATTGTCGATTCCGCTCTCGTCACTTGCTTCCAGCAAGTGGAGCCTCAGTCCCAGCGCCTGCGCCGCCGCGCGCATATCGGCCGCCTGCGCCTGACCTTCCGGCGTACTGGGATTGGTGAGCGCCGCGAAGGTGGTGGCCTTCGGCACGAGTTGCCGTAACAATCCCAGGCGCTTCGAAGCGAGGTCCCCGGTGATCATCGTCATACCCGTGGCATTGCCGCCCGGACGGGACAGGCTCGTGGCCAGGCCCAGCGCAACCGGATCGCCGCCGATCACAAATACTATGGGTATGGTGGATGTCGCGGCCTTGGCCACGACGGCCGAGTTCGAGCCACCTGCCGTCACGAGGACTGCCACGGGCTTGCGGACGAGTTCAGCCGCCAAGCTTGGTAATCGCTCCAGCCGGCCCTCGGCGAACTGATAATCGACAAGAACGTCTTTGCCATTTGAAAAACCGGCTTCTTCCAATCCTGTCGCAAAGGCGGCGACGAGCCTTGCAGAATCCGCAGCGGAGCGGATGCTGAGAAATCCAATCACAGGCTTGGCCGTCGATTGCGCACGAGCGGCGAGCGGCGATGCGCCCGCCGCACCGCCGATCAGAGCGACGAACTCGCGCCTCCCTAGATGACCGCGTTCCATTTGCCTCCCCTGGCTGAGAGGGAAGCATATCGGAGGGGCAATCTTCTAGTCAGGCGCTTGTTGTCCTGCGGGAAGCGATGAAACCTCAATCAGCTCTGGATCATAAACCGACTTTAGCAGCCTCGACGTCGGCTTTGGGTCAAAAGCAGAAGTTTCTGCCGTTGCCCACGGTTGCCTGCTTTTGACCCATAACGGAAGTTGAGTCGACTGTTCGATCATCCGCCCTCGAGGGAACTTCTCGAGTCCTCGACGCCAGCGTCGTTGTCAGGCAGCACGCTGGTCACGGCGCGAGTGGAGATCCCCGGGCACAGCACGAGCTTGCCTTCGAGACCGCCCGCTTCGAGACGGCAGTGAGCCTCGGGGACCTCGTCGAAGGAGATCCGATCGGCGACGCGCGGCCGGATGGCGCCAGTTGCGAGTAGACCGAGCAGCCGCTCCAAATCCTCCTTGAACCAGGTGGGATGTCGCGCTCGCATCACATTTACCGAGTAAAAGCAGGCACGCTTGCCGCCGGGCAACAGCCTCCAAAGGTACAGGCGCGCAATCTCCATCACGATAGGGAGCATGCGACGCTGTGCCTGCACGCTCGCCGAGAAGCCGATGGCGCAGAGCAGGCCGCCGCGCTTGAGCGCCGCATACGAGCGGCGATAGCCGTCTTCGCCAATGCCGTCGACGATCACGTCGAACCCGCCTGGCACGACGCGCGTGAAGTCCTCACGCTGGTAGTCGATCGGCGTTGCGCCGAGCTCTCGAACGAGTGCCGTGTGCTTGCCGCGCGCGGTGCCCCACAGTTCGAGACCGGCCAGTCTCCCGAGCACGAGCAGCGCCTGTCCAACGGCGCCGGCGGCGCCGTTCACGAGCACGCGCTGGCCTCGCTGGACTCGGGCCGCGCGGTGCAGAAGTTGGTACGCGGTCGTCCAGCTCAAAATCAGCGTGGCCGCCTCCGCCGCGTCGACGCCCACCGGCACACGGGCCACGTCGTCCGCACGGAGGGTACGGTAATCGGCGTTCGACCCGACCACCGTCATGTCGGCCACGCGGTCGCCAATCTGAAAGTCGCGCACGCCATTGCCGAGCTGATCGATTTTCCCGACGACATCGTAGCCCATTACGAACGGTGGCCGGAGGCGCATCGTTTGCGGGTACAGATGGCGCCGAATCAACACCTCGGTGTAATTGAGGCTCGAGGCGAGCACTCGCACCCGCACCTCCCCCCTGCCGGCGGTCGGTAGGGGAGCGTCAACCACCTCTAGCCTCGCGGGCCCGCCGAAGCGGCTGACTTGAACAACCCGATTGCGCGACACCATCATGGGTGATCTGCTTGCAACCTCGTGATCCAGCGTAGTGACAGACACAGTTTCACGGCCACCTTTGCCGTCGGTCTCATGCCATGCTGGCGAGATTTCTAATTCCACCTCGGCCGCCTGGTCCGCCTTGATGTAGCTCAAGCAGCCAGTCCGAAGCGGACCGCGGCTCAAGAAATCCAAACGTCAGCTTCTGAACCAACGCGGGATGTCCGCCTTGGGCCAGAAGCGCGCATGACCCATAATTTTCCAGGATCTCACCGAGACGGCGCTCGGTCATTCAGGGACTCCTGCCAGCCGGAGACCTTCGACGAACCGGCGACGAGGCTCGTCGGTCATGTCGGCATTCCGGAGAAGGCCGCGTCATCATCCGGAAATATCTGCGGGCGATACAAAATCGAAAGCGGGCGCCAAAGAGATTGAGAAGCGATATCGCATCGAACGGGCCGCGGATCGAATTGGTTGTTGATCTGCCTTAGTGGACCGCTCTCTATGCTGCGGCGATAAAGGCGACCGTGCCGATCTCAATGCGTGCCCCAAGAAGCGAGCCAGCGACCTGGGCCGCAGTCGCTGTAGGCGGATTATGCGGGAAGCAGTGAAGACGCGCGCAGCTGCACTGACGATGTCTGTGCTAATTCAACTCTAAGTGTGCCGTGATCAGGTGCGCCGAGACGGCGGCGCATGCCGACCGCCTGAAGCGGGCGCGACTGCGATGCCGTACCGCGCTTTGTCTCTGCAATTGGGAGCGCAAGATGAATGTCCCGAGCGAAGGTGATCAGCTGGCAAGCCTCACCATCGAACTGCAAGCCCGCTTTGGCGATGCTGAAGCTCTCGAGATATTGTTAGTAGTACTGCGTGATCTCTATCCGAATAGAGTGGCGGTCGTTTCGTCATTCGGCGCGGAGTCCGCGGTACTATTGCACTTGGTGGCAACGATCGATCCCGCTACACCGATCCTGTTCGTCGATACCCGCCGCCACTTTC
>JADHLS010000464.1 GCA_016780605.1 Reyranella sp. | reverse complement strand
CATATCGCCTGAAGGGCAGGCGAAGATCAACGAGGCCGCCGCAACCTTCAAGCAGGGCGGCGTCGCTGTGACCGTGAAGGGCCATGCCGACCGCGTCGGCGACCAGGGAGCGAACCTGCGGCTTTCCATACAGCGCACGGCGACCGTGAAAGCCGCGCTGATGCGCGCCGGCATCCCGGAGTCGGCGATCCGGTCGGGCAGCCTGGGTGAGGAAAACCTGCCGGTCCCCACCGCC
Source organism: Reyranella sp. (assembly GCA_016780605.1). Lineage (GTDB taxonomy): Bacteria > Pseudomonadota > Alphaproteobacteria > Reyranellales > Reyranellaceae > Reyranella. The sequence continues at coordinate 5,074 of JADHLS010000464.1, read as the reverse complement.
GACCAGGTCCCCGAGCGGCTTAACCGCAGTGTCCATATCGCGGTCATCGGGCGGCCGCTCATGAGCGACCAGGACTATTGCGCCGCGTTGGCGCGGAAGTGGCGTTCGTATTCCCGGACCGGCGCATCTGGCCCGGCGCCGCAGGCGATCGCCGCGTGCGATTCCGGAAACTACGACGCGGGCATCACGGTTCTGGAGCAGGTCCTGACGGACGACCGGATCGTGTTGCCGTCGCGCTACCTGTAACCTGATCCGGCACGGCTGGATTACAGAGGGCGGTCCTCCTGCGAGGGCCGCCCTTTTTCGTGACCGAAACCTAGGGCAGAAGGAGGGTGAACCCTCACCATAATCTTTTTCGAGCGAATGCGTGGCCAGAGCCGGACTTCAGGAGCGCTCGAAGGCGGTTGCCTTGGGCTGCTCGGTGAAGGCGACATAGGTGACCAGACGCCAGGGCCCGAACTTGGACGTGTGAGATGACGTTCCGACGTTGTGGTCGGCTAGGCGCCTTCCCAGGTCCGTGGTCAGACCGACGTAACGTTGGTTGGGGAAACCGTCGCTCCGCAGAAGACAGACGTAGATCATCGATCGGTAGACGCAGATCGACGTCCAGTTGTTACACCTGCGCTAAAGCTTCGGAGGGCATTCCTGATTCGCGCACCATCGTAGCAGGCTTGTTCTGCGTAGCGCGCAGCAGGAATGGCGGAGAGGAAGGGATTCGAACCCTCGATACGAGTTATCCCCGTATAACGGTTTAGCAAACCGCCGCCTTCGACCGCTCGGCCACCTCTCCGCAGCCCGTTAAGACCCCGGCGATCGATATCCACGACGGATGCGCGGCGGTTCTAGCGGCGGGCTCATCCCAAGTCAAACCAACCTGCAATTTCGCCAGCGAAATCAGGATATTGGCCCCCTGGCACGAACCGTGCGACGGTGCCGCCATGAGTACCGCACCCTCGTCCGTCGACATGCTGAAGCGCCTGGTGGCCTTCGACACCACCTCGCGCAATTCCAACCTGGAGTTGATCCACTATATCCGCGACTACCTTGACGATTTTGGCGTGAGCAGCACGCTGGTTCCCAGCGAGGACGGTCGCAAGGCCAACCTGTTCGCCACGATCGGCCCCGACCGCGAGGACGGCGTCGTCCTCTCCGGCCACACCGACGTCGTGCCGGTCGACGGCCAGGCCTGGGTCAGCGACCCGTGGGATCTCACGGCGAAGGACGACGGCAATCTCTACGGCCGCGGCACCTGCGACATGAAGGGCTTCGTCGCCGCCTGCCTGTCCAACGTTCCCGCCTTCCAGAAGGCGAAGCTCAAAGTGCCGATGCATTTCGCCTTCTCCTACGACGAGGAAATCGGCTGCCTGGGCGCCCGCACCCTGGCCGAGAAGCTGGTCGGCAGCGTGCCCCGCCCGCAGGCGGTGATCGTGGGCGAGCCCACCATGATGGGCGTGGTCAACGCCCAGAATGCCGGCGGCGGCATCCTCGCCACCTTCACCGGCGTCGAGGCGCATTCCTCGATGACCCATCTCGGCGTCAGCGCCATCCATTTCGCCGGCGACTTCATCCATTGGCTGAACGAGCTGCAGGTCGAGCTGGCGCAACGCAAGCGTGCCGACCTCGACACCGTGCCGGGGCACACCACCATCAATGTCGGCATCATCAGCGGCGGCACCGCCGGCAACATCCTCGCGCGCGAGTGCACGCTGAACTGGGGCTATCGCACCCTGCCCGGCGACGATCCCTGGGAGGTGCAGCGCCGCGCCGAGGCCTATATCGCCGAGCTGCTGCTGCCCAAGATGAAGGCCAAGCACCCCGACGCCAACATCACCCTGAAGCGGCGATCGTTCGTGCCCGGCCTGCTGCCGCAGGAAAACGAGGAAGCGGCCAGGCTCGCCCTGCAATGGACCGGCGGCAACCGCACCTATGCCGTGCCCTATGGCACCGAAGCCGGCATCTTCCGCGGCCACGGCATCCCGACGGTGATCTGTGGCCCGGGCGACATCGCCCAGGCCCACCAGCCCAACGAGTTCGTGGCGCGCTCCCAGATGGATGCCTGCGACACCTTCCTCGGCAAGATGATCGGGTGGGCTGAAAGGCAGTAGACTACCCAGGAGACCATGACCTCAGCCCGTCGTCGTTTCCTGCAATACCTCGCCGCGAGTCCCCTGCTCGCCGGCAACGACCTCCTCGCCCAGGAGCAGCGGCTGCCCGATCCGCTGGTCTGGGCGCCGCGCGCGCTGCAGCCGCTGATCGAGTCGCCGCGCGAGGCGCTGAGCGTGTTCGACTTCGAGCCGGTGATGCACAAGAACGTGCCTCCGGCGCACTTCGGCTACATGGCGAGCGGCATCGACGACGAGGTGACGCTGCGCGCCAACCGCGACGGCTTCCAGAAGTTCCAGCTGCTGCCGCGCCGGCTGGTCGACGTGAGCGAGCCCGACCTGCGCATGGAGCTGTTCGGCCGCACCTACGGCAGTCCGGTCGTGCTGGCGCCGACCGGATCCAACAAGGCGTTCCACGAGGACGGAGACCTTGCCGTGTCGCGCGCCGCGCGCCGCGGCGATCACCTGCAGATTTTCTCGACCGTCGCCACCGCCTCGATCGAGCAGGCGATCGAGGCGCGCGGCCGGCCCGTGTGGTTCCAGCTCTATCCGACCAACAAGTGGCAGGTCGCCGAGGCGCTGAGCAAGCGCGCCGAGAAGGCCGGGGCGGAGACCATCGTCGTCACGGTCGACGTGCTGGCCCGCCAGAACTGGGAGACCTTCGTGCGGCTGTGGCGCACCGACAAGCGCAACTGCGGGGATTGCCATGGCCTCGGCCTGCCGAGCTTCGTCAAGCGCAAGCCGAACTTCGACGGCATCGACGTCTCCGGCGTCGATTCCAGCGGCGCCACCAACCTCACCTGGAGCTTCATCAAGCGCCTGCGCGACACGGTGAAGACCAAGCTGGTGCTGAAGGGCCTGATGACCGCCGGCGACGCCACGCTGGCGGTGGAGAACGGCCTCGACGCCATCATCGTCTCGAACCACGGCGGGCGCGACGACGACTTCGGCCGCTCGACCATCGATGCCCTGCCAGAGATCGTCGAGGCAGTCGACGGCAAGATCCCCGTGCTCGTCGATTCGGGCTTCCGCCGCGGCACCGACATCGTCAAGGCGCTGGCGCTCGGCGCCCGCGCCGTGTGCATCGGCCGGCCCTATCTCTGGGGCCTCGGCGCCTTCGGCCAGCCGGGCGTCGAGCGCGTGCTCGACCTCTTGCAGCAGGAGACGCGCGCCGCCATGCAGCAACTCGGCGTGCGCGCCCTGAAGCAGATCGGCCCGGCGCTGGTGAAGCGGGCGTCTTAGGCTGGGCGCGCCACTCCATGGGGCTCATGTTCATGTTCTTTCGGACCGCGCGCATCCTTGCGCGCTCATGATTCACGAGCGGGCCGGAGGCCCGCGGTCCGGCAAGATCAGCCTTCGGTCTGCCGCGCTGTCTCGAACAGGAACCACACGCGCTGCTCGGTCTCGTCGACCCAGTTCTCGATGAGGCTGGCGCTGGCGATGTCGCCGTGTTCGTCGCACACCTCATGGAGGATGCGCATGTGCTTCAGCAGCTCCATGTTGTCCTCGCGCAGCTCGGCCAGCATATCGCGTGGCGTCACGTACTCGGCATCGTTGTCGAGCACGCGCTGCAGACGCTTGACATGGCCGATCGACCGGATGGTCGTGGCGCCGAGCTTGCGCACGCGCTCGGCGATCACGTCGGTCATGGCGTCGATCTGCGTCGCCTGGTCGTCGAGCAGCAGATGGTAGTCGCGGAAATGCGGGCCCGAGACGTGCCAGTGGAAATTCTTGGTCTTGAAGTAGAGGGCGATGACGTCGGCCAGCAGGATATTGAGCCCGCCCGCCACTTCCTTGGCGGCATTGGCGCCGAGGCCGTTCGGTGTGGCGAGATTGGCGGAACGGCGGGATTTGGCGTCTTTGGCCATGACCTGATTTCTCCTGCAGGCTGATCTTTCAGGGGCAATCTAGCCGGTTTTCCGGCGCAATGAACAGTTGTCCGAAGGTATAGCGATCTCGCCTAAATGCCGGCACAAACCGGCTGCTCGACACGGAACACGCTGTTCTGGCCGAACCGCTGCTTGTAGGCGTCGATGATCTGGTCGAGCCTGGCCCGATGCGCCGGCGCATCGAACACGACAATGACCAGGCGCTTGCTGCGCTCGCGCACGATGCGACCGGACGAGTCGCGGTACTGGCCGCTGGCATCGAACACGCTCAGCCCGCCGGGAAAGCGCGACGTGACGACCTCGGCGACGAAAGCGCCCCACTCCGCATCGGTCACCTCTCCGCCCATGGCCTTGTCACGACCGAAGTAGAGATCGATCGCGACGGCGGGTTTGAGCGGTGCGGTACAGACCTGCGGCGCGCCGGGCTGGGCACAGGCGGAAAGAGCCAGAAGCGCAAACGCTGTCATCCCGAGCGAAGCGAGGGACCTTTCCTGTCGCCTCAAAGGTCCCTCGCTTCGCTCGGGATGACAGTCGTCACTAATTGAGATACGGCACCGCCATGCCCTTGGTCACCGCGGGCCGGGCATTGATGCCGTCGTACCAGCGCTTGACGTTGGGGAAGTCGGCGAGATTGACGGTGTGCCACTCGTGCCGCGCCGTCCATGGGAAGATCGCCATGTCGGCGATGGTGTACTCGGCACCGGCGGCGAAGGCGTTGGACGCGAGCTGCTTGTCGAGCACGCCGTAGAGGCGCTTCGCCTCGTCGACATAGCGCTTGATGCCGTACTCGATCTTGGTCGGCGCGGCGCGCAGGAAGTGATGCGCCTGGCCGAACATCGGGCCGACGCCGCCCATCTGCCACATCAGCCATTCCAGCGTCTTGTACTTCTGCACCGGATCCTTCGACAGGAACTTCCCGGTCTTGTCGGCGAGATAGATCAGGATGGCGCCCGATTCGAACAGGCTTATAGGCTTGCCGCCGGGGCCGTCGGGATCGACGATCGCGGGAATTCGGTTGTTGGGGCTGATCTTGAGGAACTCGGGCTTGAACTGCTCGCCCTTGGAAATGTCGATCTTGTGGAC
>JADHLS010000463.1 GCA_016780605.1 Reyranella sp. | reverse complement strand
GTGGGACCACGTCGCGCCGTGGCGTTCGACCTACAAGATACACCTGCTGGTCGACGCGCCGGTGACCTACGTCCTGGCGAGCGGCGGCCACAATGCCGGGATTGTCTCGGAGGTCGGCCGGTCTGGCCTGTTCCATCAGGTCATGACCCGCCACGCCGACGACCGCCACGTCGATGCCGAGACATGGCTGGCGACCGCGCCTCACCGTGAGGGATCCTGGTGGCCGACCTACCTGGGCTGGCTTGTCGACCATTCGGGCGAGCCGATCGACCCGCCGCCGATGGGCAACATCGCGGCCGGGTACGTGCCTCTCTGCGACGCGCCAGGGACCTACGTGCTGGAGGACTGACGGAGCCAGCTGGCGATCTTCGTCCAGCTGCCCGCGAGGCTGCGCGCACCGATGAACAAAGCAAGGTGGCTGCACGGCTCGACGGCGCTCTCGATCCGATCGGCCGGTGTGCCGAGCAGGCGGCGCGTTGCCATGAGCTGCTCGACGGCCACCAATTCGTCGTCGCGCGCTGCCAACAGGAACGTGGGTTGGCGTACGGCGCCAAGATCGATGCGTTGGCCAAGCGCCGTCAGTCGTCCTGTCGCCAATCGGTTCTCCTTGAAAAGCCAGAGCACGGTCTGATGGTAGTAGGCGCCAGGCAGGTCGACGGTCCATTCCAACCAGTCGCGAAAGCGCTGCCGAAGCTCGGCGGCCCTGCCTGCGTTGCTGCAATCGTGCTGCAGGGTTGCGTCGCTATCCGTGCCATTCAACGCCGGCCGCCACAGGTCGATGATGCGCTGGCCGAGAACCCGGCCATCGCCCAGCCGCACGACCTCGTCGAAGAGGGCGACCGGCAGGTGCCGCGCGGTCAGGGCGAGCAGTGATGTCTCGGCCTCGACATCGATGGGAGCACCGGCCAGCACCAGCTTGTGGACCTTTTCCGGAAAGCGCGCGGCATAGATCAGCGCCATGACGCCGCCCTGGCACAGCCCCACCAGATCGACCGGCGCGCCGATCTCGTCGACCGCGACGTTGAGCTCGGCGAGGTAGCTGTCGATCGTGAGCAGGCGCATCTCACGCGTGGCCGAGCGCCAGTCGGTGACGAAGACCCGCGCGCAGCCGTGGCCCGTCAATGTCTGCACCAGGCTGTGTCCAGGGGCAAAATCGGCAAGCGTGGCGCTGTGCAGCGCGAACGGGGCGCAAACCAGCGTCGGCACGCCGTCGGCGGACGTCGAGAAATCGCGCAGCTCCATGGTCGAGAGGTCGAGGCGCACGCGATTGGGCGTCGTCCAGGGGGGCTTGTCGGAGCGAGCCGGCGTGCCATAGGTCGCTGCCATGAGCTGGGCAAATCCACCGGCCTGCGCCGCTGCCGCCTCGCTTGCCGCGCGCAGGGGCCACAGGAAGAGGTCCAGGCCAAAAGCAGGCGCCTGCCGCTCGGGCGGTTTCTCGGTCATTCGGGCGTTCCGTGGGGCTGGCATGAAGCCTCCTTCGTCGCCGGGCGGCTTACCTTGATCTAGCGCAAGCTGCTGCGGCGATACGGCCTTGGCTTGACAAGCTCGCGCTATCTTGCGTTCTGGATCCAGCAAGCGCCGACATGTTCAAGCTCGCCCATCTCTCCGATCCGCATCTGCCGATGCCGACGGCGCGCGCCAGCGAGCTGCTCGGCAAGCGGATGACGGGCTATGTGAACTGGTGGCGGCGACGCGCCAAACTGCACGTGCCCGAAGCATTGGCAGGGATCGTGACCGACATCAAGGCGGAGAAGCCGGACCATGTCGCCCTCACCGGCGACCTGGTGAACATCTCCCTGCCGACCGAGTTCGACCGCGCTGCCGAGTGGCTCGCAAAGCTCGGGGGGCCGCATGACGTGACAGTCATTCCGGGCAATCACGACGTCTATGTCGCGACGGCCTGGCCGCAAGGCCTCGGTCGATGGGGTGCCTATATCGCGGGTGACGGCCAGCCGCCGGCTACCGACTTCGAGGTCTTCCCGACCGTGCGCCGTCGGGGCCCCATCGCTCTGGTCGGCCTGTCCAGCGGGGTTCCGAAGCCGCCCTTCTACGCCACCGGCACCCTCGGTGCGGCACAGATTTCCCGGGCAGAGCGACTCCTGGGCGAACTCGGTCGCGAGGGTCTCTGCCGCGTCGTGCTGATCCACCATCCGCCGCTCACCACAGAGAAGCACTTCAAGCGCCTGACCGATGCGGCCGCCTTCCAGGCCATGATCCGCCGCGCTGGCTGCGAGCTCGTGCTTCACGGCCACAATCATCGTAGCGAAGTGGCGCAGATCGCCGGGCCCGGCGGCACCGTTCCGGTGATCGGTGTCACGTCCGCCTCGGCAGCGCCCGGCAGCAAGTACGGTCGCGCGCGTTGGCACCTCATTCGCATCACGCGTGAAGCAACGGGCTGGCAATTCGACGTCGAGCTGCGCGCCCTGCGCGCCGATGGCGCAGGCTGCGAGACCGATGGGCGCTTCACCTTCCACAGTGGCGGTCCGCTTGCCATGGTAGCTTGAGCGGCAATGGCCTCTTCCGACATCGTCGTGACGCCGGTTGCCGGCAAGTCCGACCTCAAAGCCTTCATCAACCTGCCCAAGCGCCTCTATGCCGGCCACAAGGGCTACATCCCGCACCTCGACTCCGAGCGGCGCGAGGCCTTCACGCCGGGCAAGAACCCGCTGTTCGGCCATGTCGAGGTGCAATTCTTCCTGGCGCGCCGCGGCGGCCGCGTCGTCGGCCGCATCACCGCCCAGATCGACCGCGCCTACCTCGAGCGCTACCGCGACGACACCGGTCACTTCGGCTGCCTGGTGGCCGAGGACGATCCGGCGATCTTCGCCGCCCTGTTCAGGGCCGCCGAGGATTGGCTCCGCTCAAAGGGCATGAAGCGGGCAACCGGTCCGTTCAGCCTCTCGGTCAACGAGGAGGTCGGGCTGCTGGTGTGGGGCTTCGAGAGCCGCCCAATGTTGCTCGTGCCCTACGATCCGCCCTACGTCGGCCCGCGCGTCGAAGCCTGCGGCTATGCCAAGGTGAAGGACGTCTTCTCCTACGACTATGACGTCCAGAATGCGCCTGAGACGATCGGCGCCAAGCTGATGGCGCGTGCGGGCTTCGAAGGCCGGGTCAAGGTCCGCACCGCCAACATGAAGATGTTCGACGCCGAGGTGCGGACCCTGGTGGGCATCTTCAACGACGCCTGGAGCGACAATTGGGGCTTCGTGCCCTTCACCCAGGCCGAGATCGACCACGCCTCCAAGGCCTTCGGCCCGGTGATCGTGCCCGACCTCGCGGTCTTCGTGGAGGTCGACGACGAGGCGGTGGCCTTCATCGTGGCGCTGACCAACCTCAACGAGGCGATCGAGGAGTTCAACGGTAGCCTCGGCCCGGTCAACCTGGTGAAGCTCCTGTGGCGGCTCAAGATTGCCGGCGTGGGCAGCACGCGCGTGCCGCTGATGGGGGTGAAGAAGAAGTATCGCCACCATCCGCTCATGGGCGCGGGGCTCGCCATGATGGCGATCGACCATCTCAGGGCCAACGGCAAGCGGCTGGGCAAGACCAGCGCCGAGCTTGGCTGGATCCTCGAGGACAACAAGGCCACCAACAACATCATCCGCTCGGTCGGCGGGGTGCACTACAAGACCCATCGGATCTACGAGAAGGCGTTGTGAGCCAACCCACGGCGTTCGCGCCGCTCGCCAATCGCGCCTTCCTGGCCCTCTGGATCGCCAATCTCCTGTCGAACACCGGCGGCTGGATGCAGAGCACGGGTGCCGCCTGGGAGATGACCAGCCTGACATCCGAGCCGATCTTCGTCGCCCTGCTGGCGGCGTCGGGCACGCTGCCGATGTTCCTGTTCTGCTTCCCGGCCGGCGTGCTGGCCGACCGCTTCGACCGCCGCCTGTACATCATGGCTTGCCAGGTCTGGATGATGGGCGTGGCCGCGACCTTGGCCGGCCTCGCCTTCTTCGGCCAGCTCACCCACTGGAACCTGCTGGCGCTCACTTTCTGCACGGGGCTGGGCAACGCCATGAACGCGCCGGCCTGGCACGCCATCGTGCCGGAGATCGTCACCGGCCCGCAGCTGCGGCCGGCGATCGCGCTCAACAGCGCGGGCTTCAATCTCGCCCGCACCGTGGGGCCGGTGATCGGCCAGATCCTGCTCGGTCTGGTCGGCGTCTTCCTTCTTTTCGCCATCAACGCCTGCACCTACGTCGGCGTCCTGTTCGCCATGTCGCGCTGGAAGCGCTCGGCCGAGGCGCAGGCCAGCCAGCGCCGCGAGGGCTTCGCCGAGGCGGCCCGCACCGGCATCGCCTTCGTGCGCAACTCGGCCGAGCTGAAGGCCGTGTTCGCCCGCGGCCTCTGCTTCTTCGTCCCCGGCATTGCCATCAGCACGCTGCTGCCGGTGATCGGTCGCTTCGAGCTAGGGCTCGACGAGTTCTCCTTCGGCGTCCTCTACGCCGTATTCGGTGTCGGCGCGGTGGCGGCTGCCATGTTGATGCCACTGATCAACCGCCTGCTCGGCCCCGATCGCGCCAACATCTGGGCGATGGGCATCCACGCGCTGGCCACACTGGTCGCCGCGCTCGCCATGACGCCCTACGTCGTGGGCGCGTGCATCGCCCTCTCCGGCGCCTGTTGGATCATCGTCATCGCCAACAACGGCGCGTCGGTGCAGATGATCCTCCCCAACTTCATGCGTGCGCGAGGCATGGCGGTACACCAGATGGTGTTTTTCGGCGCGATGGTCGTGGGCTCGTTGATGTGGGGCAAGATCGCGACGCTGCTCGGCACACAGGCCGCGCTGGTCATCTCGGCGGCCTCGCTGGTTCCCTTCACCATGCTCGCCGCATCGATCCGGTTGCCGAGATCGTCGCTGCCGCGCGCGTGACCTTTCGAACACAAGACACACAAAAATTTGCCAGCCGGGGCAGATTCTCCTTGTAACCGCGTCGATTAGTTGTATCTACGCATTGAAGACGCCCACGCACGTGCCGCTGGCCCATAGTGGTTAAGCAACGACGGAAAGCGTCCTTTTTGGCAGTGCCGGCGAAAGCCGGGTCCGGGAAGGAGCTTCTGAGATGGTTGCACACCGCGCGGGGCGCGTTCCCCGCTATTCCGTCATTAGCCCGGTAAGTTCTGACCGGGCCGCTTCGTTCGATTGTCCGCTCCTGCGGACCACAGAGACCCCGTCGAGTATCGGCTGACGCGACCGCGCCGTTTTGCGCCGTCCGTCCCGTTCGACGTTTTCCACGACAACAAGCCTGATTGACGGGGAACCCCCCAGCGATGACTGAGCGTATTTTTCGTTATCTCCGAGAGCAGCAGCCC
>JADHLS010000462.1 GCA_016780605.1 Reyranella sp. | reverse complement strand
ATGGTGAAGGAGGCATCGAACTCGACGGTCCAGCCGTGCAGCGCGCTGCCGCCGCCGCCGACATCCATGGCGCCGGTGAAGCCCGAGCCCCAGTTGCTGGCGACGCTGTAGGCAAGCGACGCGCCGCCGCTCGGCGGTGGAGGCGGCGGCGCGACGTCGTTGTCGACGATGGTGCCGGTGGCCGAGGCGTGGGCGATGGTGGCGCCGGACGCCGCCGACAGGTTGACGGTGAAGGTCTCGTTGGGCTCGACCACCGTGTCGCCGGCGATGGCCACGGCGATGGTCTTGCTGGTCTCGCCGGCGGCAAACGTGAGCGTGCCCGACGCGGCGGTGTAGTCGCTGCCGGCGGTGGCGCTGCCGTTGGCCGTCGTATAGTTGACCGTGACAGGCCCGCTGGCGGCCTGCGAGAGCTTGACCGTGAAGGTCATCTGCGAGGTGCCGCTGTCGCCCTCGGTGATCGAGGCGTCGTTGATGGTGATCGACGGCACCACCGGCGGTGGCGGCGCCGGCGTCGTGTCGGGCGTGCCGTTCAGCGCAAAGCCCGTCGCGGCGGTGCCGCCCATCCCCGTCGTGGCCTGGCCGGTGGTGGCCTGGAAACCGAAGCTCGCTTGGCCGCCCGCGGCTACATCGGCGTTCCACGAGACGTTGCGGATGACATAGTGGTTGCCGACATGGCTGACGATCTCGGCGCCCCAGATGTTGGTGATGGTGAAGCCGGCATCGAACTCCAGCGTCCAGCCGTGCAGCGCCTGGCTGTCCGCCGGCACCACCATGTTGCCGATGAAGCCCGAGCTCCAGTTGTCGCCAATCGTGTACTTGATGGCCATTTGCCGCTCCTCCCGCCCCGTCGCCGACCGGATCTGGGCGGCGATATCTCATGTCGATCGCAGGACGGCATCGGAGTGCGGCCCGACTCTCGGTGAAGCGGGCAGGTTAAACGGTGAACCAAGCGGCCAATTGGTGAGCATGCTGTGACCGTGATCTTGCCGGTCGACCGCAAATGTCATCTAGTGCACGGGACGGCCCGTTCGGGCGGTCGGGGGGATTTGCGGGAATCGGGGGAACTTGCGCGCGCTTATGCCTAGCCTGGCGGCCAGCACGGCACAGCGCTGGCGGCTCGACCGTCTGCCGGCCTTTTGGCGTGCCCAGTTCGTGGGCTGGGGGCTGTTCTTCGTTCTCGACCTGCTCAATCGGCTGCTGACCTACAAGAACATGCCGATGGCGGTCGTTGTCAGCCTGGTGGTGGCGCCGTGCCTGGTCGCTCTCTCCACCGGCCTCGGCGCGATCTACGCCTCGCAAAGCATCGGCAATCGGCTGACGCCGCGCTCGTTCGTCCTGGTCGTCGTGCTGTCGGCGGCGGCGGCGGCGATTGCCGTCAGCGTGGGCTTCGGCATTCGCCACGTCATGGGCTGGAACATCCCGAACTGGACGTTGCTCGAGCAGGTCGTGGTCCCCTGGTTCCACTACGTGCTCGCGCTCAACGCCTGGAGCCTCTGCTACTTCTGGATCCTCGCCGCGCGGGCACAGGAGGAAGAGCATCGACACGCCATGCGCGCCGAGGCCGAGGCCTTGCGGCTGGAGCTTGAGGAGCTGCGCCTGCAGCTCGATCCCCATTTCCTGTTCAATGCGCTGAACGGCGTTGCTGAGGAGATCATCGAGCATCCGACGGCGGCACTTGCCATGCTGCGCGATCTCACCGCCTATCTGCGCCATTCCCTCGACAGTCTCCATCAGACTATCGTGACGGTCGACGACGAGGTGAGCGGCCTCGCGGCCTATCTCGGTGTCCAGAAGGCGCGCTTCGGCGAGCGCCTCAGGACGCGCGTCCATGTCGATCACGATGCGGGCCAACGCCACATCGCGAGCTTCCTCCTGCAGCCGCTGGTCGAGAACGCCGTCAAGCACGGCCGCCGCGAGAACGGGCTCGACGTCCATGTCGATGTCGCCGCCGAAGGCAATGCCCTGCACGTCGTGATCGAGAACACGGGGTCACTCGAACAGGGCAGGACCTCGCGCCGCAGCGGGTCCGGGATCGGCCTGGAGAATGTGCGCCGCCGGCTCGACCTGCACTATCCCGGCCGCCACAGCTTCACGCTGGAGGGGCGTGACGACCAGGTAGTGGCGACGCTCAAGCTCGAGGGCGAGCCGTGCTCCGCGTGATGATCGTCGACGACGAGCGCCTGGCGCGCCAGGCGATGCGGCGCCTGCTGGCCGCGCACCCCGAAGTCGAGATCGTGGGCGAGGCCGAAGGAGTGACCGATGCCCTGCGCGAGATCGAGCGTACGTCGCCGCATCTGGTCTTCCTCGATATCGAGCTGGGTGGCGCCGATGGGTTCGACCTGCTGACAAGGCTGGAGAAACCGCCGGTCGTCGTCTTCGTCACCGCCTACGCACAGTATGCCGTCGAGGCGTTTGCGGTGAATGCGGTCGACTATCTCCTGAAGCCGGTCGATCCGCAGCGCCTGGCCGAGTCGCTGAAGCGCGGCGAGCGCGAACTGGCACGCGAGGAGGCCGCGGCCAAGCCGGTGTCGGGCGCTCGAGCCGTGATCGCCTTCAAGACGCCAAAGCGCACCCTGCTGGCCAAGCCGTCCGACGTCGTGGCGTTGCGCGCCGACGGCGACTTCACGCATGTCTTCGTCGCCGACCAGCCTGCCCTGATGATCTGGCGGACGCTCGGCCACTTCGAGAACGTGCTGCCATCGCCGCCCTTCCTGCGGCTGGGGCGCTCCCTGATCGTGAACCGCGACCGCCTGCGCAACATCCAGACGCCGTCGCGCGAGAGCGCCCGCCTCGAGCTGCACGGCATGGACGAGGTCCTGACCGTGGGCCGCGCCGCGGCAGCGCGGCTGCGCGAGGCGTTGGGCGACGATTTCCGGCCTCAGGAGAGCTAAATGACTCCCTCCCCACGCTCTGCGTGGGAAGGGCGTGCGCTTTTGGCCGCGCAGCGGCCAAAACGCTTGGGCGTCTTACGCCGACGGAGGGGTCATGAGCATCAGTACAGTTGCTCATGACCCCTCCGTCCGCTTCGCGGACACCTCCCCAAGCTTCGCTTGGGGAGGGAGCGCGAAATACCGTCGTGCGGCACGGTGGTTTTGACTCCCCTGGTGCCGGTTGCAACCATTCCCTCGATCAGCGGAGGAAAGCGCGAATGGCGGGAGTGGACTGGAAGACCTCCACCGTGGCGGCCGGCGGGACCAAGTTGCACCTGAGACGCGCCGGCAGGGGCGCTCCGCTCTTGGTGCTGCATCATGAGACCGGCACCCTAGACGACCTGCCCTTTTATGACGCGCTCGCAGCGAAGCACGACGTGCTGGTGCCGCATCATCCCGGCTACAGCCGTTCCGAGCGGCCGGACTGGATGAGGAGCGTGCGCGACATAGCCGTGGTCTATCGCGGCCTCCTGAGCGAGCTCGGCGTCGCCAAGCCGGCGCTGGTCGGCCTGGGTTTCGGCGGCTGGATCGCCGCCGAGATGGCGACCATGGCGCCGGCCGACCTCTCGCGTCTGGTACTGGTGGGTGCCATGGGCCTGAAGCCGCCGCAGGGCGACATCCTGGACCTCGCCATCACGGGCTATGTCGATTACGTGCGCGCCGCCTTCCATGACCAGAAGGCGTTCGATCGCGTCTACGGCGCTGAGCCGTCGGTCGACCAGCTCGAGATGTGGGACATCTGCCGCGAGATGAGCTTCCGCATCGCCTGGAAGCCCTACATGTACAGCCAGACCCTGCCGCACCTGCTCGCGAGCGTGCGCGCGCCGGCGCTCGTCGTGTGGGGCGACGACGACAATGTGGTGCCCATGAGCGCCGGCAAGCGCTACGTTGAGGCGCTGCCCAATGCCAAATTCGAGATCGTCAAGTCATGCGGGCATGCCGTCGACATGGAGCAGCCTGAAGCCCTCGCCAAGCTGGTCAACACTTTCATCGGTCGGGAGTAATCGCCATGCACCTGATGTACTTCACCGAGCAGCCCATGTCGGCCTACGACGAAAAGGCCGGCCGCGATTTCGGCGCCACGGCGTTGATGTTCTCCAACAAGCACTTCGACCCGGTCGCGGGCTCGCGCCTCTACAACAACTACATCGAGCAGTACATGCTGGCCGAGGAGGTCGGCATCGACGGCATCATGCTGAACGAGCACCACAACGCGCCGTTCTGCATGCAGGCCAAGGCCAACATCTTCGCCGCCATCCTGGCCGGCATGACCAAGAAGGCGAAGATCGTCATGCTGGGCAACCCGCTGCCGCTGGCGGAGAACCCGATCCGGCTGGCCGAAGAGCTCGCCATGATCGACATGATCTCCAAGGGCCGCCTGGTCTCGGGCTTCGTGCGTGGCGGCGGCCAGGAGCAGCTCGCCACCGGCGTCAATCCCGCCTTCAACCGCGAGCGCTTCGAGGAGGCGCACGACCTGATCGTGCAGGCCTGGACGAAGGCCGGACCATTCCGCTTCGAGGGCACGCACTACCAGCATCGCGTCGTGAACCCGTGGGCGGTGCCATTGCAGAAGCCCTATCCGCGCGTCTGGATCCCGGGCGTGATCAGCAAGGAGACGATCATCTGGGCGGCGCAGCAGCGCTATCCCTACATCGCGCTCAACACCTCGATCGAGCAGACCAAGAAGATCTGGGAGCTCTACGACCAGGTGGCGCTGCAGAGCGGATATGTCGGCGGACCGGAGAATCGCGGCTACCTGATCCAGGTCCACATCTCCGACAACGAGGACAAGGCGCGCGAGAACGCCAAGCAGTTCCGCTGGATGCAGGGCGAGTTCACCGGCCTTGCCCATCCGGTGTGGAGCACGCCCTCGGGCTACGGCTCGCCCACCAACCGCCGCGCCTTCGTCGAGTTCGCGGCGGGCCGCGCCATCAACCCGCGCGGCAACACCAGCTTCGAGCAGCAGGTCGAGGATCTGCGCATCATCTACGGCACGCCCGATCAGGTGGTGAAGAAGCTGAAGCGCATCCTCGAGCAGACGCGGCCCGGCATCCTCGCCCTGTGGGGCAACGATGGCTTCGTCAGCCAGGAGGATTCGCTCACCTGCATCCGGCTGATGGGCCAGGAGGTCTTCCCGGCCATCCGCGAGATCGCCAAGAGCCTCGACCTCAAGAGCCCCTTCGAGGCGGACGCGCCGGTGCACCTGCGCTACTCGAAGGACCTCAAGCCGGCGAAGGCGGCGGCGGCAGAATAGGACTTCAGTTCTTATGCAAGTGCTTTGTTTGAAAAAGCACTTGTGTCATAAGCGCGAGGAGCGGTTCATGGGTGTACCCCAACGCTCGCGGCGAAAAACGACTGTCGGAAATCCCGGAAATACCGGAAACCTCCC
>JADHLS010000461.1 GCA_016780605.1 Reyranella sp. | reverse complement strand
CTTCGCCCCCGTTTGGCCAGCCCCCTTCCCAGGACGCCCGGGACCCCTCCCGCGCGTCACGGCGCAGTTATAGCGATCTCGCGCGTATCGTGGGTTTCCCGTGGCACGGACATTGGTATCAATTGTTTCCGTCAGTCCCGGACATGACGCCGAGCACGAACGGGTTGGCGACGCGCGAGAAGCCCTCCTCGCCCACCAGCACGTCGAGCCCCAAGGAGGCGAGATCGTCGGCCAGAGGTTCCAGCGCGCGCACGCTTTCGACGTAGAACACCTTGGAATAGCCCCCACAGGCCTCGCAGCATTCGGCCTTGAGATAGGCCGTGCCGGCGAGCTGGCGGAAGGAGATCTTGTCGGTGCTGCCGCAATGCACGCAGCGGGTGCGCACGTAGCGCCACGCCGTGGCGCAGAGCGAGCAATGCAGATGGCGATGGCCGAACTTGGTGCCGCCGGGCAGCACCATGCCGGCGACCGGCGGCGAGCCGCAGGCCGGGCACTGGCCCCCCTTCCCGGAATTGGCCGCCGCGTCGAGGCCTGAGACGTCGAGGAGCGCCGCCATGCGTGTCCAGGCAACCTGCAGGGCCGCCGCCACGAACACCATCTCGGCCGCCTCCGCGGCCCTGACGTCGCCTTCCAGGAAGCGATCGGCCATCGCCTCGAGCTCGGCGACCGGCGCCGCTGAAAGCTTCGCTCGTGCCAACCGCGCCGCTTCGGGCAGCGTGGCCTCGTCCAGACGCTCGAGGATACGGGCGAGCGCTGCGCGCCAGGTCTCGTCGCGCTCGAGCGTCGCGGGATCGAGCGGCGCACGACTGCTCGATGCCGGCAGCCGGCCGGGCGGCAGGTCCGCCAGCGCCTCATGCTGAGCGGCGATGACCTCGGCGATCATCCTAAGGAAGCCCTCGAGTTCGTGGCCGGGCGCCAGCGCCCTGAGCCGCTCGGCGCGCTTGGCGAAGACGGTGGAGAGGTCGGGAAGCTTGACGGGGTCGCTCTCGGCGAACGAGCCGACGGTGTTGTCACTCACTCAGGGTTTACCGATTTCAGTGTTTACCGACTTCCTGGCGGAACCACTTGCGATGATGCTTCCAGCTCCAGCCGCGGGTTACCGTTCCGCGGGTCATGGCGCGTATCGTGCCCTTGACCCAGATCGCGGCATAGACATGCACGATCCAGATCAGGATGGCGCCGATGGCGCAGAGCGCATGGACGACGGCCGCCAACCGCTTCTGGTCGATCGAGCTGAAGGCCGCGAAGTAGACGTCCCAGAGCACCAGCCCGCTGCAGAACAGCAACAGGATCAGGATCGACTGTCCCCAGAAGACGAGCTTCTGGCCGGCATTGTACTTGCCAAGCTCGGGCAGCCCCTCCTCGCGGTCATTGATCACCGCGCCCAGGTTCTTCATCCACACCGTGTCGTCGCGGTTCCACAGATTGAGGGTGAAGAAGCGGAAGAAGAGCCCGAGAAAGCTCACGAACAGCACCACGCCGATCCATGGATGGACGGCACGCGTGGCCTGCCCGCCGCCGAACAGGTTGGTGAGGAAGTAGAGCGAGGGATGGAACAGCGCCATGCCGCTCAGCGCCAGCAGGATCAACGAAACAGCGGTGATCCAGTGGTTGATGCGCGCACCCGTCGTGTAGCGGGAGACGGCGTTCTTGCTCTCGCTCATACCTTATTGCCTCCGGCCAACTCATCACCCTTGCGTTCGTCGGCCTCGCTGACCTCGTTGGGACCCTTGGTAATGTAGTGCAGGAAGCCGAAGGCGCCGGCGAAGGCGATCACGGCCAGCGAGATCGGCTTCATGACGCCCTTCCATAGCCCGACCAGTGGGCTGATCCGCGGGTCGTTCGGCAGACCGGCATAGAGCGATGGATTGTCGGCATGGTGCAGCACGTACATGACGTGCGTGCCGCCGACACCCGGCGGATTGTACAGCCCGGCGTTCTTGAAGCCGCGCGACTTCAGGTCGGCGATGCGATGCTCGGCATGGACGATCATGTCGTCCTTGGAGCCAAAGTAGATCGCCTGGGTCGGGCACGACTTGGCGCAGGCTGGTGCCTGGCCGACCGAGACGCGGTCCGAGCACAGCGTGCACTTGTAGGCCTTGCGGTCGACCTGCGAGATGCGCGGGATGTTGAAGGGGCAGCCCTTCACGCAGTAGCCGCAGCCGATGCAGTTCTCCTGCACGAAGTCGACGATACCGTTGGTGTACTGCACGATCGCGCCCGGCGCCGGACACGCCTTCAGGCAGCCCGGGTCGTCGCAGTGCATGCAGCCGTCCTTGCGGATCAGCCATTCCAGATCGTCGCCGTGCTCGTACTCCGTGAAGCGCATCACGGTCCACGAGGCGGGCGTCAGGTCGGTCGGGTTGTTGTAGCTGCCTTCGAAGGTGCCGATCTCCTGCTTGAGATCGTTCCACTCCAGGCAGGCGGCCTGGCAGGCCTTGCAGCCGATGCACTTGGAGACATCGATCAGCTTGGCGACTTCGATCGGAGACTGGCGGACCTGCGGCGGTGCCTCGGTCGAGGCGGAGCGGCGGCGGATGTCGAGCGATTGCAGCGTAGCCATGATGCCCTCCTCCGCCTATGCGACCGCCGGCTGGGCCGGTGGCGTGGTTTTCTTCACGTCGACCAGGAACGCCTTGAACTCAGGCGTTTGTGCATTGGCGTCGCCGACCGACGGCGTGAGGGTATTCATCGGATGGGCCTTGCGGGCCAGACCGACGAACCCGAAGTGGATCGGCAATCCGACCATGTCGCACGGCTTGCCGTCGACCATGATCGGCCGGATGCGCTTGGTGACGCAGGCCTTGGCCTTGATGGCGCCGCGCTGGCTGGAAACCTCCACCCAGTCACCGTTCTGGATGCCCTTCGCCTTGGCCAATCGCTCGCCCATCTCGACGAACAGCTCGGGCTGCAGCACGGCGTTGTCGTGCACGTTCTTGGTCCAGTAATGGAAGTGCTCGGCCAGCCGATAGCTGGTCGCCACGATCGGGAACTTGTCCGGTGTGCCGAACGACTTCGCATCGGCCGCGAGGATCCGCACGGCCGGATTGGTGCTGACCTTGGGATGCAGCGGATTGGCGATGTAGGCGTCCATCGGCTCGTAGTGCTCCGGGAACGGGCCGTCGGCCATGGCCCCGCGCGCGAACAGCCGTGCGGTGCCCTCCTGGTTCATGATGAACGGGCCGACCGCCTTGTCGGGCGCGATGGTCGGCGCGTAATCGGGCACGTCGCCGCCGGTCCAGCGGCTGCCGTTCCACCACACGTATTTCTTGCGCTCGCTCCACGGCTTGCCGTTGGGATCGGCTGAGGCGCGGTTGTAGAGCACGCGACGGTTGGCCGGCCACGCGAAGCCCCAGTTGGGATAGATGCCGAGCCCGGTCGGGTCGCCGGCGTCGCGGCGCATGGCCATGTTACCGGCCTCGGTATAAACGCCGGTGTAGATCCAGATTCCGCCGGAGGTCTTTCCGTCGGCGCGCATCAAGCCGAACGTCGGCAGAAGCTGGCCGGCGCGCAGCAGCGTCTTGGAAGCGTCAGCGGGATCTGGAATGTCCTCCAACGCGTAGCCGTTCATCTCCTTCAGCACTTCCTGCGGATCCGGATTGCCCGGACGCGTGTAGTTCCACGTCGTCTTCACGATCGGATCGGGGAAGGCGCCGCCCTCCTTGGCGTAGAGCGCCTTCAGCCTGAGATGCAGCTCGGAGACGATCTCGATGTCGCTCTTCGATTCGCCCGGACCGTCCGCCGCCTTCCAGTGCCACATGATCACGCGACTGGAGTTGGTGGCGCTGCCCTCCTCCTCGGCATAGGCCGAGGCCGGCAGCTGGATGACCTCGGTCTGGATTGATTTGGGATCGACGTTGTTGAACTCGCCGTGGTTCTCCCAGAACCGCGCGGTTTCGGTCTCGAGCGGATCGATGACCACCATCCACTTGAGCTTGCTGAGACCGGTCACGACCTTGGTCTTGTCGGGCGCGGCCAGCATGATGTTGAGGCCCTGGCAGAACAGGCCGTTCATCTGGCCCGCCGCCATCATGTCGACCATCTTCAGCACGTCGTAGGACGCGTCGAACTTGGGCAGGAAGTCGTAGGCCCAGTCGTTGTCCTTGGTCGCCGCCGCGCCGAAGAAGCTCTTCTGCTGGCTGACGAAGAACTTCTCGTAGTTCTGCCAGAAGCTGGTCTGGCCCGGCCGCAGAGGCTTGAAGGCGCGCGACTTCATGTAGTCGGCGTAGGTCGTCTCCTTGTCGGTCGGCAGCACCAGGTAGCCCGGCGTCGAGGTCGACAGCAGTGCCAGATCGGTGATGCCCTGCACGTTGGAATGGCCGCGCAGCGCGTTCACGCCGCCGCCCGGCATGCCCATGTTGCCCAGCAGCAGCTGGATCATGGCCATCGAGCGGATGTTCTGCGCGCCGGTCGTGTGCTGGGTCCAGCCCAGCGCATACATCGACGTCATCGTCCGGTCGGGCGTCGACGTCGTCGCGATCATCTCGCAGACCTGCAGGAACTTGGCCCTAGGCGTGCCGCAGATGCGCTCGACCATCTCGGGCGTGTAGCGCTCGACATGGGCCTTCAGGAGATTGATGGCGCAGCGCGGGTTCTGCAGGGTCTCGTCGACCTTGGCCATGCCCTGCTCGTCGAACTCGTAGTCCCAGCTCGACCGGTCGACATAGGCCTTACGGGCAGGATCGAAGCCCGTGAACAGGCCGTCGTTGAAGGCGTAGCCTTCCTTCACGATGTAGGAGGCGTTGGTGAAGGCCTTCACGTACTCCTGGTGGATCTTGTTGTTGCCCAGCAGGTAGCGCATCACGCCCGATAGGAAGGCAACGTCGGTGCCCGGCCGGATCGGCGCATAGAGATCGGCCACCGCGGCCGAGCGTGTGAAGCGCGGGTCGACCACGATCAGCTTGGCGCCGTTGTTGGCCTTGGCTTCGGTGACCCACTTGAAGCCACAGGGGTGTGCTTCGGCGGCATTGCCGCCCATGATCAGAACGAGATCAGTGTTCTTGATGTCGTTCCACGAGTTCGTCATCGCACCGCGTCCGAAGGTCGGGCCAAGACTGGCCACGGTCGGACCGTGTCAAATTCTGGCTTGGTCTTCGAAGCCTAGTATCCCGGTCGACCGCACGAACTTGTAGGTGAGGTATCCCGCCTCGTTGCTAAGCGAGGAGCCGCCGAAGAAGCCGGTGGAGAGCCAGCGGTTGACCGTGACACCATCGCGGTTCTTGGCGATGAAATTCTTGTCGCGGTCTTCCTTCATCAGCTTGGCGATGCGCTCGAGCGCGAAATCCCAGCTGACCCGCTCGAACTTGTCAGTGCCCGGCT
>JADHLS010000460.1 GCA_016780605.1 Reyranella sp. | reverse complement strand
GAACGCCTCAGTGCGCAGCCACAGGCGCAGCAGGTGCCGCTTCCTCGATTCCTCGGCGTGGTCTTCGTAGGCCGTGCGCGAATGAAGGACGCAGTAGTTGTTGACGAACTGCATGTCACCGCGCTCGAGCTTCATGTCGAGCCGGAACGCCGGATCCCGGCACAGCGCGGCCACGGCATCGAGCGCCTCGATCTGCAGCGGCGAGAGCCGCGGCACCTCGGGGAAGCGCTGAGCCGAATCGATGAAGGTGCGGTTGAACCGATTGAACATGCGGCCCTTGTGCCAGATGAAGACCGGCGTGACGTAGTACGGCTTCTGACCCTCCGACTCCTCGCCGCGGCGGTCGGCATGGAACGGCTGGGCCAGGACCTTCGCCAGATCGGGCCGCGAACGGACCAGCGCGTTGTAGACCGACACCGAGCTTGCCACCGACGAAAGGCCGCCGCTCTTGGCGGTCTCCAGACAGCACAGGCCGACGATGTCGCAGGAGTCGTTGTGGAAGGGCAGCAACGAGGCCGTCTGGTAGCCGCGCGCGTGCATGTCCCGATACTGGTCGCGACCGAGATCGCGGACGTGGCCGAGGACGTCACCCTGCGCATTCTGCGCCACGGCACGGCCCATGTGGGCGCCGATGCCCCAGTAGATCAGCCCCATCTCTTCGGCACTGTAGCGGTCGCGCGGCAGGCCGCGCACCAGCATGATCCCCAGCCCGTTCTCGATCTCCGTCTGCAGCAGCCGCAAGGTGCGGGCGAGACGACCCAACGGGAAATGCTCGCGGCCTATTTCCGGGATCTGCCGGCCTGTCGACTGCAGATGGCGGAGCGCCGCGTCGATCTCGGCAACCTCGGCATCCGAGAGGCGATACATCCAGTCGTCGCGCGCCTGGAGATCCCGGCCGAGCCAGGCGGACCGCGTGACGACCTCCTCGAATGCCAGTTCCTTCATCTCCGCTCCGTGCGTTTTGTCAGAATGTCGACATTACGGCCGGCGGACGCGTGTGCAAAGTCCGCTGGATGCAGGTCAGCAATACCGATAGAGCATCCGGCAATGCCTGCCCCTTCTGTCTTTTCCTTGTTCAGCACCTTGCCCGCGCAGATCGCGGCCCGGGTCGGCAGCGCCATCGTCGAAGGGGAGTTCGAGCCAGGCAAGCGGCTGCGCGAGGTCGATCTCGCGGCCGCCTTCGGCGTCAGCCGGGCGACGGTACGCGAGGCCTTGCGCATCGTCGAACGCGAAGGTCTGGTGACCATCCGACCACAGCGCGGCGCTCGGGTCACAACCCTTTCCACCCAGGAGGTCCGGGATGTCTTCGAAATCCGCGCCTACCTGATGGGGCTAGCCTGCCGCCGGCTCGCCGCGGCACCGTCCGCCGTTCTCCGCCGCCAGCTCACGGCCCTGCTCCGGGATCTCGAGGCTGCCCGCAACGAAGGCGACCTCTACGCCCGCGCCAGCTTCGCGATCAGCGAATTCTGCGTGCGCAATGCCGGCAGTACGCGGCTCGCCGATCTCGTCCTGTCGTTCGCGCGCCAGACCGCACGTTACACCAGGCTCAGCCTGTCAACGGCCGAGCGGCGCCGTCGATCCCTGGCCAACTGGCGCATGCTGGTCGGGGCCATCACGGAAGGCAGGGCTGTCAAGGCCGAACGCACCGCCCGCCAGCTCGTCCTCGACACGCGGGACACGGCGATCGCCCTATTGGAAAAGAGGAAACCCGCGGCGGCCTCCGTGACGCCGGGCTTCAGGCCTCGATGATCGCCAGGAGCTGCCCCTCGCTCACGGCGTCGCCTTCGAGCACTCGCCACTCCTTCAGCGTTCCATCGCACGGTGCGCTCACCGGAATCTCCATCTTCATCGATTCCAGGATCGCGACCAAGGAATCCCTCGTGACCGGCGCACCGACGGCGGCCTCCAGCTTCCAGACTGTTCCGGCAATTTCAGAGACGACACGAACTGTAGCCATTTGATGCTCCGCTGTTATGGCAATACCTTGATACGGCCCACGCCTAAGCCCCCGATGCTTCGCGCGCGATCGCACGCAACTGGATCTCGGTGGTGCCCTCGGTGATGGGGTAGAGCCGAGCATCGCGGAAGAAGCGCTGGATCGGGCTGTCCATCAGATAGCTCTGCCCGCCGAAGATCTGCATGGCCGAGTCGGCGAGGTGAACCGCGGCCTCGCTGCACACCAGCTTCGCCATGCAGGCTTCGAGATGGACCTTGCGGCCGGCATCGTAGCCCTGAACCGCATTTTGCACGTGCAGCCGGGCGGAGGTCAGCTCGACCAGCATGCGCGACAGCATGAACTGGATGGCCTGGTGATTGAAGATCGCCTGCCCGAAAGTGCGGCGGCTGTGGGCCTGCTCGCGCGCCAGCTCGTAGCAGGCCCGCGCCACGCCCAGGCTGCGCGCGGCGTGGGTGATGCGGCCGCGTTCCAGCACCGCCATGACATATTTCATGCCGCTGCCCTCCTCGCCGAGCAGTGCGCTGTCCGGCACCGTGCAGTCGAAGAACACAGCCCCGGTCTCCATTGAGCGATGGCCGAGCTTGTCCAGCTTGTGGATCTCAACGCCGGGCGTCCTGCTGTCGACCAGGAAAAGGCTGACACCGCGCGCACGCGCGTCAGGGCGTGTGTAAGCGGCGACCAGCATGTAGTCGCTGAACGGCGCGCCGGTAATGTACATCTTGCTGCCCGACAGGCGCCACCCGTCGTTGGTGCGCGTGGCCTTGGTCTTCATCGCGAGCACGTCCGACCCGGCCTCGGATTCGCTCATCGCGAAGGCACCCGATTTCTCGCCGCGGATTGTCGGCACGTAGTAGGACGCGATCTGCTCGGGTGCGCCGATGCGGTGGATCAGCTCGATGCCGAGCCCGTTGGACAGCCCCGTTGCGAGACCGGCGCAAACCCGGCTGAACTCCTCAGTCGCGATACATTGGAACGCGAGACCAGCCTCAGCGCCGCCGTACTGCCGCGGCGCGGACATGCTGAGAAAGCCCATACGGCCGGCAACCTGCCGCAGGTCGATCGGGTACTTGCCGGTCGCCTCCGCTGCCGCCACCCGCGGTGCAATTTCCGCTTCGGCGAAACGCCGGCAGGATTCCCGGAACGCGCTCTGCTCCTCGGATCGGTCGATCATCATGTCCAATTCCCCCTAGTCTTCCGCTATATGGTCGCGCAGCGTGCGGCCGCCGTACTCCTTGCGCAGCAGCCCACGTGCCTGCAGCTCCGGCACCAGAAGGTTCACAAGACCGTCGATGCTGGACGGCAAGGCATCCGGCCGGAACATGAATCCT
This sequence comes from Reyranella sp., assembly GCA_016780605.1. Lineage (GTDB taxonomy): Bacteria > Pseudomonadota > Alphaproteobacteria > Reyranellales > Reyranellaceae > Reyranella. The sequence continues at coordinate 2,040 of JADHLS010000460.1, read as the reverse complement.
GCGCCGCCCGCGACCTCGATCGCTTCTTCGAGCTTGTCGGCCACCTGCCGGGCATCGCCCACGATGCGCAGCCCGCCGATGCCGTTACCGTAGATGATGGCAGCTTCCTTAAGCGAGATGTCGCCGTAGTCGCGTTGCAGCATCGTCATGTTGCCCTGGACACCCTCGGTTCCTTCGAGCCCCAGGTTGCGGATCGGCTCGTCGAGCGGCAACCGGGAGAAGTCGTATCCGAAATGGCCCGACATCAGCGCCAACCCACCTTCCAGTGGGACGGCGGCGCGGATCGCGGCTTCACGGGCGATCGCCTCGGCCTCTGTCTCGGCGACGATCGCGGAGGTGGCCCACAAAATGCGGATCGCATCGGGCTGTCTGCCCACGGCACGCGCCGCGTCCGCCAGCTTGGCGGCATGCTCCTTCATGCCCGCCAGCGAGCCGCGCGAGGCGAAGTGCACCTCGGCATGCGTGGCGGCAAATGCCAGGCCGGCGCCGGACGCGCCCGCCTGGATGATGACGGGCCGGCCCTGCGGCGAGCGACGTACCGTGAGCGGGCCGCGAGACTTGAAGTAGCGTCCCTGGTGGTCGATCCTTCTAACCTTCGACGGATCGGCGAACATGCCCGTCGTACGATCCATGACGATGGCGTCGTCGTCCCAGCTGTCCCAGAGCTTGTAGCAGACCTCCATGTATTCGTGCGCCCGCGCGTAGCGCTCGTCGTGGGTCAGCGCCGATTCAAGGCCGAAGTTGGCGGCCTCATTGGCGCCGTAAGACGTGACCACGTTCCAGCCAACCCGGCCCTCGCTCAGATGATCGAGGGTGGCCAGCAGGCGCGCGAGATAGTAGGGATGCGTGTACGTGGTCGACGAAGTGACCGCGACGCCGATGTGGCTGGTCGCTCGCGTGATGATCGGAACCAGCGGCATGGGGTCGTGCTTGGGATACTGGACGGCATACCGGATGGCCGCATCCGGTCTTCCCTGGTAGACGTCGTGGAGGTTGTACGAATCGGCGAAGAAGACCATATCGAAGCGCCCGCGTTCCAAGGTCCGGCCGATGTGCTCCCAGAGCTGCGGCCGCGCGTAGTCGTATCCAACGAGCGATTGCGGCATCGCCCAGGCGCCGACGACGTGATGGGCCGGATCGTGGCCGAGGATGTAGGCCAGATGCAGCTTGCGGGCTCCTCTCATCTCTCTCCCCCTTTGCCGCGCTCAACATCGCGGCCGAGCCGAACATCGAGCCGCCCCTACTTCCGGTCGACGCGAGCCGTGTGTGCGCCGCTTTCGCGCAGGTGCTTCAGGTAGCGCCGATGGACCCTCATCAGGTGCTCCTGCATCACCGCGACGGCGCCTTCCTCGTCCCTCGCCCGCAGTCGCCTCAAGAAACGACGACGCCAGGCGATATGAATCTTGCGGCTCTCCGGCGGAACGGCTTGCGAGAAGCGCTGTAGAAGCTTGATCAGCAGCTCCATCACGAGCACGAGGACGGGATTGCGGGTGGCGAGCGCCAGGACGTTGTGGAACTCCAGGTTGGCCGCGACTTTCTCTTCGAGACGCCCCGCCTTCATCAGCCGCTCGGCGAGGTCGATGTTCTCCTCGAGGGCGCGCAGTTCGCGCTCGGTGCTGCGCCGACAGGCCAATCTCACGACGCTGATCTCGATCCACAGCCGCGCCTCGGTGAGTTCTTGCAAGGTGACGTCGCGAAGGATGAGCAGGTCGCCGATCGACGAGGCGACCGCGGAGGGGTTGCCGCGTCGGAGATAGGCGCCGCCGCTGGCGCCCGGCTCGAACCTGAGCACCCCTGACACCTCTAGTGTGCGCAGAGCCTCCCGGACGGCCCCGCGGCTGACTTGCATCTGCTCTGCGAGCGTCCGTTCCGCCGGCAGCCGATCACCCGACTTGAGGCCGCCGTCCGCCAACTGCGCGCGAATGTGGTCGACGACCTGCTCGAACGCCCGCGGCCGTCTCGGCAAAGAGGGGCTGCGCTGCACGGAAAGTGCCGTAATACTGGATGTCGCGCCGCGCGCTCTCATTCGGTCCCGTTGTT
>JADHLS010000459.1 GCA_016780605.1 Reyranella sp. | reverse complement strand
CTCCCCCCTAGCGGGGGAGAGGAGCCTGAGTGAAGCTGGAAAGAGAGGTGCAGATCCCGGTCTAGTGGTGGATCTCGTTCTGATCGCCGTACGGCTTGGTGATCAACTCCAGCAGGTGCCCGTTGGGATCCTCTAAGTAGACGCCGCGGCCGCCCCAGTGATGGTTGATCTCGCCGGGCCCGCTCTTGTCGTGGTCGGCGAAGTAGCGCACGCCTGCCTTCTTCAGCCGCGCGAACGAGGCGTCGAACTCCGTGTCGTCGACCAGGAAGGCGTAGTGCTGCGTCCGCACGTCCTTGGAATCGACGAAGTCGAGGGTGACGCCGTTGCTGGTCTGCACCGGCCGGAACGGTCCCCATTGCGGTTGGACCTCCACACCGAGGATGCCGGCGAGGAAGCTCGCCGAGGCATCCTTGTCCTTGGCCGGAATGATGATGTGGTTGAGGGCTGCCATGATGCGCTCCGTCCCTTTGTTGCCTCCAACATTGGTTCGGCTGCGGCGGAGTTCAACGGCTTTCAGGACGCTGCAGCGTCAGGCAGTGCCCGGCCTTTCAGCGGCTGCCAAACGCTGCCGGGGATGGGCTTCAGGGCCGCCAGGAACTGCGCCGCGCACGCTTCCCAGGTGAAGGTCTCGGCATGACGCCGGCAATCCTGCGGGTCGCGGTCGATGGCGTTGAGGCACGCGGTGCGCAGGTCTTCGTCGAGGGCGCCCACTTTCGGGTCGGTGACCACGTCGAGCGGACCGGGCACGGGATAACCCGCCACCGGGACTCCGGACGCCAGCGCCTCGACCATGACCAGGCCGAACGTGTCGGTCCGGCTGGGGAAGACGAAGCAGTCGGATTCGGCATAACGCAGCGACAGCTCTTCGGTGTCGACCGACCCGAAGAAGCGCGCGTCCTTGTAGCGGTTTCGGAGCTCCTTGAGCTGCGGGCCGCCGCCCACCACCCACTTGGTGCCGGGGAGGTCGAGGTCGAGGAAGGCCTTGATGTTCTTCTCGATGGCGACGCGGCCGGCATAGAGCCAGATCGGCCGGCCGTCGCCGGTCTGGGTGCGCGGGCGCGGATGGAAGGCGGTGATGTCGACGCCGCGCGACCACGGCACGAGATTCCTGAAGCCGCGTCGCGTGAGCTCGTCGCGGATCGATTGCGCCACCACCAGCACGCCCGACGACGGCGCGTGGAAGCGGCGCACGAAGGCGTAGCTCCACGACACCGGCAGCCGGATGCGGGCATGCACGTATTCGGGGAAGCGCGTGTGATAGGCGGTGGTGAAGGGAATGCCGCGCGCCAGGCAGAAGCTGCGTGCCGCCCAGCCCAGCGGACCCTCGGTCACGAGATGGATGGCGTCGGGCGCATAGAGCTTCAGCATGTGCGCCAGCCGAGCCCGCGGAAACAGCGACAGGCGAATCTCGGGATAGGTCGGGCACGGCAAGGTGCGGAAGCGGTCGGGGCCCAGGACCTCGACTTCATGGCCGTCGGCGCGCAACAGCTGGGCCACGGTCTCGATGGTTCGCACCACGCCGTTGATCTGGGGCCGCCAGGCGTCGGAGACGATGGCGATGCGCAATCCGGCTACTCTGCCGCAAGCCGCGCGGGCGCGAGCCGCGGCAGCATGGCGTTGCGGCGGGCCACTTCCTCGGCCCAGCGCACGATGCGCAGGCGGCCGTCGAAATCCTCGACCAGGGCGGTGCAGCTTTCGACCCAGTCGCCGTCGTTGCAGTAGAGAATGCCGTCGATGGTGCGGATCTCGGCGTGATGGATGTGGCCGCACACCACGCCGTCGACGCCGCGCCGCCGGGCCTCGCTCGCCACCGCGTGCTCGTAATTGTCGATGAATTGCACGGCGTTCTTGACCTTGTGCTTGAGGTACGCCGACAGCGACCAGTAGGGCAGGCCGAGCTTGCGACGCGCCCAGTTGAAGGTGGTGTTGATGCGCAGCGCCGCGCTGTAGGCCCAGTCGCCCAGGATGGCGAGCCAGCGCGCATAGCGCACGATGCCGTCGAACTGATCGCCATGAATGATCAGGAGCTTGCGGCCGTCGGGCTGGACGTGGATCGCCTCCTCCTCGACCTTCACGTCGCCGAAGGTGAGCTGGCAGTACTGCCGCGCCGCCTCGTCGTGATTGCCCGGGATGTAGATGACGTTGGTGCCCTTGCGCGCCTTGCGCATGATCTTCTGGACGACGTCGTTGTGGGCCTGCGGCCAGTACCACCACCGCTTGAGGCGCCAGCCATCGACAATGTCGCCGACCAGGTACAGAGTCTCGCTCTCGTTCCTCTTCAGGAAGTCGAGGAGCAATTCGGCCTGACAACCGCGCGTGCCGAGATGGATATCGGACAGGAAGATCGCACGATGGCGGGCAGGGTGGTTACGCTCGATCACGGTCATGTGGATAAGACTCGACCGCCACAAAATATGTTGGGCGCGATTGCGCGGGACGCAGCGGATTGTGTATGTCGGCGGTTGCGTGGCTGTGAATCGATTGTGACGCTTCAATGAACCTCGTTGCTCCAAAAGCCGTGCTGTTGATCGTCAATCCGACTGCCGGACGGCGCCGGCGCGGGCTGGTCGAGGCGGTCGCCGCCCATGTCCGTGCGGAAGGCTGGACGGTCGATGTGGTGGAAACCGCGGCGGCCGGCGATGCCCGTCGGCTGGCGGAGACCTGTGACGCCCACCGCTACGGCGTGATCGCCGTTGCCGGCGGCGACGGCACGATCAACGAGGTCGTGAACGGCCTGGCCAGCCGCCGCGACGAGACGCCGGCGATCGGTATCGTGCCGCTGGGAACCGCCAATGTCCTGGCACACGAGCTCGGTCTCGGCTTCTCCGCGGCGGCCGTCGCGCAGACGATGGTCGCGGGGCGGGCGCTGCTGGTGCAGCCGGGCCAAGCGATCAACGGCGCGGGGACGCGCTGTTTCTCGCTGATGGCAGGCGCCGGTTTCGACGCCAAGGTCGTGGCGGGGGTGAGCGCGCCGCTGAAACGCCGGCTGGGCCGCGCCGCCTATGTCTGGCGCTCCCTGGTCGAGGCCCGGCGTTACCGGCCGGTGCGCTACCGCGTCGAGATCGACGGGCGGACCTACGAGGCGTCATCGGTCATCGTGACGCGCAGCCGGCACTATGCCGGGCCCTATGTCGTTGCGCCGAAGGCCGCTCTCGGTGAGCCCCTGTTGCATGTCTGCCTGTTCGAGCGCTGGGGCCGCTGGCAGACCTTCCGCTATGGCCTTGCCCTGCTGCTGGGCCGGCTGCCGAAGAGCGGCGGCTATCGGGTCGTTGCCGGGCGCAATGTGACGGTATCGGTGCTGAACGACGCCGGCGAGCCGGGCGAGCAGCCCGTGCAGATCGACGGCGACAACGCGCTTACCTTGCCCGTGTCGATCGGGCTCTCGGCCGGGGCGGTTCGGCTGCTGCAGCCGGCGTAAGGGCGTCGCGGGGGTAGAGCTCGGCGATTTCGTCCGTCGTCAGTCCGAACGCCGCCGCAAGCCGCTCGATCTCGGTATCCGCGAAGGGTCCGGCAAGCGCGGGGTGGTCCATCTCTGCGAACAGGACTTCTTCCACCGGCACAAGCCTCCAGTCGTTCCGGAGCCGGGGTGACGGCTTGGCCTTCGAGCTGCCGCGCACGGCGCGCCTCGGCTCGGCATCGGCTGCCGCAATGACGTCAAACGTTGGTCCGAGCTTGTTGGTCATGGCCTGCCGGTCACGGGATCAATCCTATTCGCCGCAAATATATAAGCGCAGAAGGCTCGTCGGAAAGGTCCAATTCGCCATTCCAGCTCTCGCCCATCAGCAACTGCTTGCCAAGCGCCATGCCGCCTGCGGGAACCCTGGTCGCCGCGATCGCGCGCAGCGCCTGCCTGTCCGGCGACTTCAGGAGCTGCTGGATGGCCGCAACCTGCGCTGTCGTGCAGGACGGCGCCAAGGTTGCGAGCTTTGTCGCCAGGCGTCCGGCCAGGGCGGTCCAGGCGGCGCTCGTCGTCGGCAGGAACCCATGGACGGCCCAGACGTAAGCACCGTGCGTCAGCGCCGCCTGCAGGGTCATTCGTCCGATGCCACAGTCCCGCTCGATAAGCAGGATGTTCTGCAAGAGCTGCCGGGTCGTGGCGCCTCCCCGGCCGGTCGGAGCGACGACGAACCAGCTGAGGTGAGCTCGCCGCTGCGATGGATCGAGCCGAAGCGCGAGCGTGGCGATGTGGACGGCGGCCTGATAGACGCGGGCTCGCACCAGCAGGCGATCGCCGGATATGGCCTTCAATACGAAGGAGCCGGCGCTGAAGCGGACCGTGAACATCTGGCAGAACTGGAGGGCGTCCCTGCCGAGATGCTTCGTGCACCAGGCATCGACCGCGGCAAGTGTCGTCCCGTCAAGGAAGCGCGTGCCCCGCCGGTTGTTGAGTGCGATGAACGCCGTCAAAGGCAGCCCGTCGTCAGCGGACCGCTTGCTGCAGGCGGCGCACGAACTCCGGTGTCGGGTGGCCGTCGGCCGGCATGCCGATCTGCTTCTGGTAGAGGCGCACCGCCGAGCGTGTCTTGGGGCCGAGCAGGCCGTCGATCTCGTCGGTGTAGAGCGTGAGGCGGGTTAGGCGATTCTGCATGTCGATGACGGTGTCGCGCGGCAACGGCGCGTCGTCGCCGGGGGCCTGCTGCATGACCGGAGGGCCACCCGCGATCTGCTGGGCCAGGATCGCGACCGACAGCGCATAGAGTGTCGAGCGGTTCCAGTTCATCACCGCCTTGAAGTTGGGATAGAGGATGAAGACCGGACCGCGATAGCCCGCCGGCAGGATGATCGAGGAGAGATCCTCGCTGTTGGGCAGCGGCGCATTGCCCGCCCGCCTCACTCCCATCGCCGCCCAGGCGCGCACCGGCTTTTCGATGGTGGTGTCGGCCTGATCGAGCGGGAAGTTCTGCGGCAGGAACACTTCTTCGGCGGCAGGCAGCGGCGGCTTCCAGCCGACGCCGCGCAGGTAGTTGGCGGCCGAGGCGAAGGCGTCGGGCAGGCTGTTCCACAGATCGATGCGGCCATCGCCGGTGCGATCGACACCCCACTTCATGAAGGTCGAGGGCATGAACTGCATGTTGCCCATGGCGCCGGCCCACGAGCCGCGCATCTGCTCGCGCGTCATGTGGTTCATGGCGAGGATGCGCAGCGCCTGCACCGTCTCGTTGCTGAAGAAGTCGCGCCGCTTGGTCATGCATGCGAGCGTCGCCACCGAGCGCACGACCTGGAAGTCGCCCATGAAGCCGCCGAAGTTGGTCTCGATGCCCCAGAACGCCATGATGTATTGCGGCGGCACGCCGTATTCGGACTGGATGGCGTCGAGCAGGCTGCGATGCT
>JADHLS010000458.1 GCA_016780605.1 Reyranella sp. | reverse complement strand
AGCTCGGCGACGAGCTCGGCGTGCCGCTGCCGCAGGGCTCCTCGACCCACAACCTGCAGCGCCTGGCGCGCGGCATGAAGCTGGGATCGAGTGACAGCTCGTCGATCCTGCGCGTCTACGAGACGGCGCTGGGGCGGACGGTCAAGCGGTGACAGAGGGGGCCCCGTGGTTACGTCGCGCGCCACGCTCCTCGACCGGATCGCCGAGGCCTCCGCCAATGCGATCCGTACTACGAGTACCGTGTCGGATGAACGATGCATAGAACGGACGACGCGCTGAAGCGTCGGCACGGGCGATTATAACGAAAGTGATTTAAGTGTCAAGCACTGTGGTTAAGTCTGACAATTTGCAGCGAGTTTTTTCGCACCGTAAGGAACGCGGAAGGCGCAGCCGCTCGCCGCTACGGCCGAGTTCTTTTGTTGCGACTTTTGGCGCTCCAGAAGGGGCCATATCTGGGCCCTGGCGCCGCGATCACACCACATCTAGAGTCGCTCGGCGATGTGCTGGCAATGCCGTCACCGTAGATGTCGCTCGATGAGCGGCGCCACTTCCGCCGCATGGGTGCGCGCCAGATCGTGATCGCCGCCGGCGACGACGTGCAGTTGCGCGTCCCGCAGGCGCGACTGGAGGTGGCGACCGACGGCGAGCGGGCTGATCGGATCGCTGTCGCCCCAAAGAAGAAGCGTCGGCGCTTCGATCTTCTCGACCGGCAGCAGGGCCGCCGCCCGCGACCCGGTTATCCAGGGCAGGGCGCGGGGAAAGGATTTGCGATAGCTCTCGCGCCAGTCCGCTGCGCCCAGGCCCGCCATGTCGATGCCCGCCGAGGTCACGGTCAGCACCAGCCGGCGCACCTTCTGCGGCTGCTCGATCGCCAGTCGTGCGGCAATGCCGCCGCCCATCGACTGGGCCACGAGGTCGACCGGACCGTCCATCTTCGCGGCGACCATGCGCACCAGATCGTCGATGCCCGTGACGGCAGGTTCGTGCGGCTGATCGCCGAGACCGGGCCAGCCAAAATATTCCTTCGACCAGTCGGCCGGAAGCAAAGTGCCGACCGGCTTCCAGAAATCCGGCGATGCCCCGGCGCCGGGAAGGAACAGGATCCTGGTCATGCCGAAAGCTTCTCCAGGAACGCCGGCAGCTTGCGGCCCTGCGACCGCAGATAGCGGCCCATCGCACCCGCGACCTCGCGCACCGCCGGTCTCGCGCTCATGCGGTCGCGCCAGGCCTGCAGCTTGGGATGCGTGTCGGTCATCGGAGCTCCCATGCGATCGCCGAAGATCTGCGCCATGTAGAAGGCGATGTCGGCATAGGAGTAGCTGCCGCCGAGCCACGCCGTGTCGCCGATGCCCTTTTCCATGTCGTCATAGAAGGCGAGCGCCGCCGCGCGCGCCTCGATCGCGGCCGCATCGTCCGGCGTGGCCTGCAGGCCCATCAGGCGGATGACCGGCGGGAAATAGACCTCGTCCGACTTGTGCTCGAGAAGGCGGGCCCGTGCCCGCGCCTTGGGCTCGGCCGGCCACAGCGCGGGCGAAGGCTTCACCGATTCGAAATACTCGAAGATCTGAGTCGAATCGAAGATCTCCAGATCGCCGTCGATCAGCACCGGCACCTGCCGCTTGGGATTGATGCGCAGCACCTCGGGATGCGTGGGCTGGTACAGTGTCTTCATCTCGAACGGCACCATGACGACCTCGACGTCGAGCCCCTTCTCGCGGGCTGCAATCTCGGCCTTGGCGCCGAACATGCTAAGCGGTCCGGAATAAAGCCTCATGGGAAAACGCTAACACAGGCTTGCCGCGGCTCGCGCACGACCTAAGCTAGGCCTGCATGCCAAAGTCTCTCATGCTGTTCGCCGCGCTGCTGGCGTTCTGTCTGCCAGCGGCGGCCGAGGAGCCCAAGGTCTGCGGCGCGCCCATCGCGTTGAACGACGGCTGGAGCATCGCCTCCCAGGCCGAGCTCGGCCTCGATCCGGCCAAGCTCTGCGAGCTCGACGCCTTCCTGGCGCAGTGGCCGCAGGGCAACATCCACGCCGTCGTGGTCGTGAGGAACGGCAAGCTCGCGATGGAGCGCTACTTCGCGGGCGAGGATGAGCGCTGGGGCGACAAGCTCGGTCGCGTGACCTACGGCCCCGAGATGAAGCACGACCTGCGCTCGATCACCAAGAGCGTCACCTCGCTGCTGGTCGGCATCGCGCTTGCCGAAGGCAAGTTCCCCAAGCTCGACTCGCCGGTATTCGACGCCTTCCCCGACTACGCCGATCTCAGGACGCCGGAGAAAGCGCGCATCACCTTCCGCGACCTCCTCACCATGTCGTCGGGCGTGGCGTGGGAGGAGAACGTGCCGTGGGACGACCCGCGCAACAACGAGCGCGGGATGATCATGGCGGCCGATCCGTTCCGCTACATCCTCTCCCAGCCGGTCGCCCATCCGCCGGGCACGGTCTACGCCTACTCGGGCGGCGGCACGTCGTTGCTCGGCGAGACGCTGATCCGCTCGACCGACCGTCCGCTGCGCGACTATGCCCGGGAGAAGCTCTTTCTTCCCATCGATGCGCCGGATTTCGAATGGCTCGATGCCGGCGTCAGCGGCCGGCTCGGCGCCTTCGGCAGCCTGCGCCTCAGGCCGCGCGATGCCGCCAAGCTCGGCCTCCTGCTTCAGACCGACGGCCAGTGGAACGGCAAGCAGGTGGTGCCGCCGGGCTGGGCGGCGGAGTCGATCAAGCCGCGCCTCAACGGTGATGGCTTGTACTTCTACGGCTACCAATGGTGGCTCGGGCGATCGCTGCGCAACGGCAGCGAGATCACCTGGACCGCAGGTGTCGGTCTGGGTGGACAGCGGCTCTTCGTCGTGCCCTCGCTCGACCTCGTGGTCATGATCAATGCCGGCCACTATCGCAGCCCGCTGCAGACCGTCATCCCCTCGGGCATCCTGAACCGGATTGTGCTGCCCGCCGTGAAGGATTGATTTACATCAGCACGAACATGGCGATGGCGGCCGCTGCCATCACGGCGGTCGCGGCCCAGCCCAGCACGACCTGCCAGCGCGCCGCGACGAAGCGGCCCATCAGCTTGCGCCGGCTCGCCATGATCATCATCGCCACCATGATCGGCACGACGATGACGCCGTTGACGACGGCGCTCCACAGCAGCGCCCTGATGGGATCGAGCGGCGTGAAGCCGATCCCGACGCCCAGCAGGATGGCGAGCGCAATCACCAGATAGAACGGCCGCGCCTCGTTGAGCCGCCGTTCCAGGCCGATATGCCAGCCCCGCGCCTCGCCCACGGCATAGGCGACGGAGCCCGCCAGCACGGGTATCGCGAGCAGGCCGGTACCGATGAGACCGAGGCTGAACAGCAGGAAGGCGGCATCGCCGGCGATCGGGCGTAGCGCTTCGGCCGCCTGCTCGGCGGTCTGGATGTCGACCTTGCCCGCGGCGTGGAGCGTCACTGCGGTGGTCAGGATGATGAAAAAGGCGATGAGATTGGAGACCGCCATGCCGACCCAGGTCTCCCAGCCGATGCGGTTCAGCTCGCGAGGGGCCTGTTCGGGATGATGCTTGAGCGGGCCCGCTTCCGGGTCGGCTTCCTCGTCCTCGACCTCCTGCGAGCTCTGCCAGAAGAAGAGATAGGGGCTGATGGTTGTTCCGAACACGGCGACGATCAGCATCAAGGCGTCGCCGGTCAAGGCGACCTTGGGCACGAATGCGCCGGCCGCCACCGCCGCCCAGTCGATCTTCACCGAGAACACCACGCCGACATACGCCAGCAGCGAGAAGGTGAACCACTTCAGCAGGCCGACATAGCGATGGTAGGGCACGAACACCACGGCGAGCAGCGAACCGACGGCAAAGGCGACCGAATAGACATGTGCGCTGCCGCCCAGCACCAGCCTGGCAGCCGCGCCCATGGCGGCAAGGTCGGCCGCGAGATTGACGGTGTTGGCGACGAACAGGAGCAACACCAGCAGGGTGACGACGCTGCGCGGAAAGACCCTCACCATGTTGCCGGCAAGGCCGCGGCCGGTGACGCGGCCGATGCGCGCGCTGACCGACTGCACCGCCACCATCAGCGGCCAGGTGAGCACCACCGTCCATAGCAGGCCGAAGCCCGCCTGGGCGCCGGCCTGGGAATAGGTGGCGATGCCGCTCGGATCGTCGTCTGCCGCGCCCGTGATCACGCCCGGGCCCAGTCGCTTGAACAAAGTCTCGAGACTCCATCGCGAGCTGGGGTGGGAGTGGGCGACCGTCATTGCAGGGTTCGGAACGGCTCGGGGCCCTTGTAGGTTCCGATGTAGCTGAGATGCGTCACCAATCCGGCGCTCGGCTTCCACACATGAAGGGCGACGCCGGGTGGTTCCATCATTAGCGACATGGGCGCCTTTTCGTGAAGGTCCAGCGTCGCCTGGTGCGCCGTCGATGGGGCGATCGAGGCCATGGTGCCGGCCCACCGCACCTGGACCGGCCGATGGACGTGGCCGCACATCACCCGCTCGACCTGCGGATGGCGTCGCACGATCTCGGCCAGCCGTTCGCTGCCTTCGTTCAGGCGAATGCCGTCAAACGCGTCGACGCCGCATTCGAACGGCGGATGGTGCATGAACAGGATCGTCGTCCGGTCGCTTTCCCCCAGGCGCGCCTCCAGCCAGTCCAGCCGCTCGGCACACAGCACCCCGTAGCCCTTGCCCGGCATCAGCGTGTCGAGCGCGACCAGGCGCACCGGCAAGCCCTCGACGGTGTATTGCAGGAAACCCGTCTTCGGCAGGTAGGCATGGTCGGGGAAGACCGCACGCAACGCGTCGCGCGCATCGTGGTTGCCCGGGATCAGGTAGACCGGCATGGGCAAGGGCGACAACAGCCGGCGCAACAAAGCGTACTCCTCAGGCTTGCCGCCGTCGACCAGGTCGCCGGTGGCGAGCACGACGTCGGGCCGGGGATCGAGTGCCATCACGTGCGCCACGGCGCGCTCCAGGAAGCCAGCCGTGTCGATGCGCTTGTACAGAAGCTCGCCCGGCGGCTTGACGTGCATGTCGGAGATCTGGGCGATCAGCATGAGCTCTCCTGTCGTCCTGAGCGAAGCGAAGGACCTAATGGCCTTGAAACGATCACGCTAGTGGTAGTCGGCATGAGATCCTTCGCTGCGCTCAGGATGACAGAGAGGGTCGTCTCCATGAAGCCCGGCAGCTAGCCTCGAAATCCGTTCACGATCGGATAGCGCCGTTCCCGGCTGATGATGCGCGAGGTGATCTTCACACCGGGCGGCGCCTGACGGCGCTTGTACTCCGCGCCTTCGAGCAGGCGCCACACCCGATTGACGGTGGCGATGTCGTGGC
>JADHLS010000457.1 GCA_016780605.1 Reyranella sp. | reverse complement strand
GGAATGCCGGCGCGGAGCGCATCTTCGGCTTCTCGCGCGATGAGGCGGTTGGTCAGTCTCTCGAGATCATCGTTCCCGAACGCCTCCGGCAGCGCCACTGGGACGCCTACCGCCGCATGATGGAGACCGGGCGATCCCGGCATCCATCGAACGAACCCCTCTCGGTGCCGGCCCAGACCAAATCCGGACAGACGATCTCCATACAGTTCACGGTTGCGCCGCTGCCCGGTCCGTACGGCGTAGTGGCGGGTATTGTTGCGGTGCTGCGCTACGCGACCGCGACGTTTCAGGAACTGAGGAGACTGCGTGCGGACAAACGCGGGATGTGATCACAATAAACTCATGCCGCGCGCCCGACGAGACAATATCCGTCGCGAATGTTGAGCCCGATCAGCGTGCGATTGATAGAGCCTGCGACAAGCTCAATAGCCTGGACGCCACGGAACATGGCCTGACTACGCCGCGGACAGTGAGTGCAGAGAAAGAGAGCGTTGCGAGTAGCTCGTCAAAGAGAACTTGACGAGTTGCGCCGCCACTCGAGGATTGGCAGGCTTGATGCGAGACGAGAAATGTCGATGCTTCATGCGACGCCCGGCTGTCGTGTGATGGGGCCGTCGGGTTCCGAGGACCATCGAACCGAGCCAAGCAGAACACGCCGAGCTTGTGACGCTGCTGAGCGGCGCCAAGCATGCAGCTCGCGAGCTGAAGCGGGCGCAGATCCTGCTGGCGGCCGACGCGGGGACCGGTGAGGAGAAGATCGCCTGCGCGATTGGGGTGGGCGGCTCCACAGTGTACTGGACCATGCGGCGCTTCGTGCCGGCCAACCGAGTGGCGGCGCTGGGCGAGGAGGCGGTGCCGTGGGCGAGGATGGTGGCGGTACGGCGCTCGCTCGGTCAAAGCTGCCGTCCACGATCTTGAGAAGATAAGATGCTTGGCCTTCGCGGAATGATGATGCCCGGCAATCCTGCCGTCGCGGACTGCCACGACCCGATGTATGACCCGCTATGGGCGGCCGTCGATCTCGGGTTGCCCTTGAGCTTCCCTATCCTCACGAGCCAGCAGGACACGTTCAAGGTACGCGGTCCGAAGATCAATGGCTTTGTGTCGACCATCCGGGACTGTCTGGGCATCATCGGTACATTCTTCTTCGGCGGCATGTTCGAGTGCCATCCGAAACTCGAGCTGGCTTGTGCCGCAGCCGATGTGGGCTCGGTGCCACATTTCATGTACCGTATGGACCGCGCTTGGGAGCGCACCGTTGCTACGCCGCATTCCAGGATGGCTGAATGGCCTTCAAGAAGAACGAGTTCTGCACCGTCCGTCGGCTGATGTGGGCGAACGACTTCCCTTACACTCCACCTGATCGAAAGCGCAGGTCGTTTTTGGTAAGGCAAACCGGGACCGGCACCTGGATCCAGCAAGCTTCGAGGAGGACTCGCCATGTATGAGCTGGTGATTCGTGGAGGCGAGGTCGTGGACGGCTCGGGACTGCCTTCCTATCGCGCCGACATCGGCATTCGTGGTGGCCGCATCTCCCGTATCGGGCGTATCAAGGAGCGAGGCGGAGAGGAGCTAGATGCACGCGGGCTCGTGGTGGCGCCGGGCTTCATTGACGGACACACTCATATGGATGCGCAAGTCGCGTGGGATCCGCTCGGCACTTGCTCATGCTGGCATGGTGTGACCACGGCTATCATGGGCAATTGCGGCTTCACGCTTGCGCCGTGCCGCCCGGACGAGAAGCATCTCGTGCTCCGCAATCTCGAGCGCGCTGAAGACATCCCCGCTGAGGCCATGGCAGCCGGGATCGATTGGACATGGGAGACGTACGCCCAGTATCTCGATGCGCTGGAGGGCTGGCGCAAGGGGATCAACTACGCGGGGTACGTCGGACATTCGGCACTGCGCACCTATGCCATGGGCGAGCGCGCGTTCTCTGAACCAGCGACCGCCGACGATCTCGTGACCATGAAGCGTGAGCTGTCGAACGCGTTACACGCGGGGGCGATCGGCTTCACCACGTCGCGTACGCGAAACCACGCGACGCCCGATGGCAGTCCCGTGGCGAGCCGGGTCGCGGCGTGGAGCGAGGTCCGCGAGCTGGTAGGCATGATGAGCGAGCTTGGAGCAGGCGTCTTCGAAATCGCGAGTGAGGACACAGGCCGCGATCCTGAGCGGATCCGCGACTACCTCAACCGTCTCCGCGATCTCGCCGTGGAGACGGGGGTGCCCGTGACCTGGGGGATGTTCAGCTCGCGGGCGGTACCAGACCACTGGCGGCAGTTCTTCGCGTTGCTGGACGAAACCGCGCGAGCGGGCGGGCGGATGTTCGCGCAGGTGCACAGCCGCGCCATCAGCGTGCTGCTATCCTTCGAGACAGGCCTGCCTTTCGATGGCCTGCCAGAGTGGGGACCGCTGCGTGCCCTTCCGCTCGCCGAACAGCGTGCTGCGTTACGCGACCAAACCCTGCGGACGAGACTCATCGCGGCCGCGAACCGGATGGATTCGGCCCGAGCGGTGGGCGCCGAGGCGCGCCGCCCGGACTACGAATGGCTCTTTCTCATGGAACAGCCGGTTGGGCCGCACCGCTCCATCGCCAGCATCGCACGCGAGCGCGACGTCGATCCGGTCGAGGCGATGATCCAGCTTGCGCTTGAGCGCGACCTTCGCTGCTTCTTCGTCCAACCGCTGTCGAACGGACAGGACGACATCGTGCTCGAAATGATGCGCCATCCCCGGTCCGTGGTGACGTTCTCGGACTCCGGCGCGCACGTCTCACAGATCATGGATTCCTCGCTTCAGACGCACGTGCTCGCGTATTGGGTGCGGGAGCGGAAGGCGCTGACGTTGGAGGAAGGCGTTCGCCTGCTGACCCTTGAGCCGGCCTCTGCCTGGGGACTTCATGATCGGGGCCTGCTGCGCGAGGGATTGGCCGCCGACCTCGTTGTGTTCGATCCCGACCGAGTTACGCCGCTCATGCCCGAGGTCGTCGACGACCTGCCGGCGGGGGCGCGGCGGCTGCGCCAGAAGGCGACGGGCTTTGCGGCATCCATCGTCAACGGCGTCGTCGTGCTGCGCGACGGCGAGCATACCGGCGCACATCCCGGCCGCGTGCTCCGCGGCCCTCTCGCCGCGGCAGCGCTCCGCTAGCGGCGAAGCGGGAGATACAATGCGAGGCAGCAGATGATCTCCCATCCGCTGGCCGGCGTGCTGGTCGTGGATTTCACGCAGTACGTTGCCGGTCCGGTCTGCACTCGGGCAATGGCCGAGCTGGGCGCCGAGGTGATCAAGATAGAACTGGCACCGCAGGGCGACTTAGCCCGGGCCATGCCAGTCAAGCGCAACGGGCGCAGCGCTTATTTCATCCAGCAGAACCTCGGCAAGCGCAGCCTGTGCGTCGACCTGCGCGACAAGCGTGGGCTCGATCTGGTCAAGCGGCTGATTGCCAAGGCCGAGGTAATGGTGGAGAACTTCTCTCCTGGCACGATTGCGCGTCTGGGTCTCGGCTGGGAAGTGGTGCACGCCTTGAACCCTGAGCTGATCTTGTGCTCGGTTTCAGCCTTCGGCCAGTCCGGTCCGCTTTCCCAGCAGCCCGGTTTCGATTTCATTGCCCAGGCCTACACCGGCGTGACGGCAATGATCGGCGACAAGGACGGCATCCCGCCGATGGCCGGCGTCGCCATCGGCGATGTTGGCGCCGGCGTCACGGCGCTGGCCATGATCCATGCCGCGCTCTATGGGCGACTGAAGCACGGCGACGGTGGGCGCTGGCTTGACGTCGCGCTGATCGACTTCTACTTCCACAGCCACGGCTTGGCAGTGGAACTGGCCAGCGCGTCGGGCGGCACCATCAAGCCGACCCGCAACGGTAGCCGGCACTTCTCGGTGGTGCCAGCCGGCATCTACAAGAGCCGCGAAGGCCATATCGTGCTGGTGCCGGTAGGCGAGGACATGTGGCGTCGCCTGGCCCGCGCCGTGGATCGTGCCGATCTTTTAGACGATCCTCGCTTTGCCGACAGTGCCGGGAGGGCACGTCATGTCGAGGTGCTGGAGCAGATCATCACCGACTGGCTCCAAGCGCAGCCCTCCGATGCTGTGGCACTCGGCGTGCTGCAACAGCACCGCGTGCCTTGCGCCCCGGTGCTCTCGGTCGAGGACGCCATGCGTCACCCGCACCTGGTCGAGCGCTACACCGTGCGCGACGTCGAGGACGCTGCGCTAGGCCTGTTTCAGGTGCCCGGCCCGCTCCTGCACGTGGTCGGCCAGCCGCCAGTCAACACACCCACCGCACCCTCGCTGGGCGAGCACAACGCGGATGTGCTGTCGCGCCATTTGGGATTGGCCGCAGCCGAGATTGCAGTGTTGGAAGGTGACGGTGTGCTGAGGCGCGACGTCGGCTAGACTAAGACTAGTCGCGGACGCGCTCGCTGCCACAATGGCTATCCATGGCAAACATTGAGGAGATCATTGCGGCGGCGGCGAGGGTGTTTCAGCGGAAGGGCTATCACGCCGCCACCGTCCAGGACATCGCGGATGCTGTCGGTATCCTCAAGGGTAGCCTTTACCATCATTTCAAGAGCAAGGACGATCTGCTTTACTTCATCGTCAAGGAACCGATCTTCCGGATGTACAGCAGGATGGGCGAGATTGCTGCCAGCGATCTGCCGGCGAGCGAGAAGCTCCGACGCGCCATTCTGGCTCACCTCGATGGCTTCGACCAGCACTACCCCACCTGTTCGTCTATCTCCGCGAGCGGGAGGAGATGAAGCGCCTGTTCCGCCAGCAGCTCAATCTCTCGCCGAAGCAGTATGAAGGCTATTGGCAACGGATCTTACGTGAGGGCGTAAAGGCCGGCGAGTTTCGAGCGGATCTGGACGTGCCGGTGGTCACGTACGGTCTGCTCGGGATGCTGAATTGGGCATACAAATGGTACAAGCCTCGCGGACGGCTCGGTGTGCGCGAGGTCGCCGAACAGTTCTCGACGCTCGCACTCGCCGGTCTTTCTGTTGCGTCGCCGAAGACGAGGCCCTCCCGCAAGCGTCGTCGCTGATGCTAGAGTGTGATGGCTTTGGATCGGCTCATATCCTGAGTAGGCTGGCAAGTTGCCGCATTCGCCCGGCCGACCTCATCGGAATCCGCATGCAGATCGCATCGGCGGAATGCTGAGCGGCATTTCGCAGCCAATCTTTGAGCTTGGCGAAGAACATCTCGACCTCCGTGGGAGCCGAGGCTGTCCCTGATGACGATGTCGCCTGGCATAAGGGTTGGCACGAGAACCTTCTGGACATAGGGCAAGAAGCCTTGGCCATTGATCGGGCCTTCAAGATCGTGGTCTTCCAACGTCGATG
>JADHLS010000456.1 GCA_016780605.1 Reyranella sp. | reverse complement strand
ACCGGGGCGCCACGGTGGCGATCCTGCCGGCCGCGGACGGCAGCATCACCGAGGGGCCGGGCTTCAACATCTTCATCGTCAAGGACGGCGCGCTTGCCACGCCGGCGCGCGGCCTTTTCGAGGGCATCACGCGGCGCACCGTCATCGAGCTAGCTCGGGATATGCAATTGCGGTGCGACGTGCGCAGCGTTCAGGCGATGGAGGTCGCCGAGGCTAGCGAGATCTTCATTAGCAGTACGGCCGGCGGGATCATGCCCGTGACCCGATACGAGGGCCGGCCTGTCGGCGATGGCCGGCCGGGGACGCTGACGCGACGCATCGAGGAGCTCTATTGGCGCCGGCACGAGGACGACGCCTATTGCACGCCGGTGCCGTATGCCGACCAGGCCGCCTTGTAAGCCGCGCTGTTGTACTGTGCCGAGATAGGTGTAGAACGCAGGGCCACGGTGCGGGCCCGTAGTTCAGTGGTTAGAACGAGCCGCTCATAACGGTTATGTCGCAGGTTCGAATCCTGCCGGGCCTACCGTTTCCTCCTACGCGCTGCGCGCTTCGGAGGACAAGCCGCCGCCCTCCGAAGCGCGCAGCGCGAAGGAGGGCTATCGCCGCACCAGCACGTACCCCATTGCTCCATCCTCGAACGGCTGGATCGCGATACGCGCCGCGCCGTCGGGCCGGCCCAGCGCCGAGACCAACTTGTCCTCGATGCGGGCGATCACCTCGTCATTCATGCTGTGCGCGGACCAGGCCAGCACGGGACAGCCGCGTCCGTCGAGGCGCTGCCTCAGCTCCGTGGCGAGGTCGCGCGGCAGGCGCGTGCGATCGAGGTCGCGGGCGAACACCAGCTGCGGCTGGGCGAAGCCCTGCAGGTAGCGGCCATAGGCGCCTTCGTAGATGAAGGCGGCGTAGCCCGGCTTATACCAATCGGGATTGTCGACCGTGACGACGGGCAGCACCTGGCCTTCGCACTCCGGCAGGGTGCGGATCCACTCGGCCGACTGGCGGAAGGGCTCGTACATCGGCAGCGACGGTCCCGTCGGCAGGCGTGACGTCACGATCGCCGCCTCGGAGAGCACGATGAGGGCGAGCGCATTGGTGAGGGCGAGCCGGATCGGCAGCGAGGCATCCTCGATCGCCGCATCGTAGAGGCGCGCCGTCAGCGCCCAGATGAAGGGCGAGACGATCAGCAGGTTGCGGTCGAAGAAGTTCGGCGCCAGCAGGGTCGAGCTCGTGATGCCGCCCAGCAGCAACAGCAGCGGCACCGCGACCAGGAAGATCGTGACCCGATCGGGCACGAGGTCGAACCGCCGCGACAAGAGCCGCGTCGCCACGACCACGGTGGCGCACAGCAGGATGGCGATCGTGCCGCGATCGCCGAACGTGACGTGCAACGAGGACTTCAGGACGGCGGCGTACCAGGCGAGGTCGTTGGGGTACCCGTTGTTGCCCAGCGAGACCCGCGCATAGGGCTCGATCACCAGCTTGACGTAGAGGCCGGCGGCGACAAGCAGCACCAGCGCCGCGGCGCCCAGCAGCAGCCGCTCGCGCGGCTGGCACAGGGCGAGCGCGATCAGCACCGCGAGGCAAAGATAGAGCAGATAGAAGTGCACGAACGAGCCGGCGAGCATCAGCGCCAGCAGGCCCGTCAGCAGCAGGGGGCGCCTGCCCTCCTCCCGCAGCAGCATCAGGGCACACACCATCACGGCGCTGCCGATCAGCATGGAGAGCGCGTAGGAGCATGCGTTCTGCGCCTGGAAGAACCAGAAGAGCGAACCCGTCGCCATGGCGGCGCCAAACAGGCGGGCCGGCAGGCTGAACACCGAGGGGGTGCCGGCGATGAACAGCGCGATCGCCCCGCAGGCAGCGATGGCGCTGAAGGCGCGCAACGCCCAGTCGCCGTCGCCCAAAAGACTGGTGAACAGGCCGAGCGCCAGCAGATAGAACGGCGGATGCGCGGCGGTCGCGATGCGCGAGACCATCGTCGTGCCCGGTTCGGGCTCCAGCAGCCGCGCCGTGAGGAGCTCGTCGTACCAGAAGCTGTGCGTATCCAGACCGACGAAGGCGAAGGCCAGGCCGACGGCGCAGGCGGCGCCGAAGCAGGCCACCGCGACGCGCCGGTCGGCCTCGAGGCTGACGGCGAGCAGCCGGCCGCGGCCAGTACCGCTGCCAGAGCCGCTGCCAGAGCCGCTGCCGGTACCGCCCAGGCTACCGGTCGAAGACAAAGACGAACCTCTTGCGCAGATAGCCGGCATCGATGACGAAATGGGCCATCACGGTACCACTGTCGGTCATCCTCGCAGGATGCCCGTCGGCTGCGCCGATGCAACCGTCGGTGACAATTCATACAAAAGTTATCGCTTGATCACGCTCCCCCTAGCGGGAGAGGGGAACATGAGAGCGGCGCACCTTGCGCGGGGCGGCGAGCCAGATGGCGGCGGCGGAGACCGCGCAAAGAGCGATCGCCAGCAGGAAGGCGAGACGGTAGCTGCCGGTCATGTCGTGGATGACGCCGGTGACCCACGGTCCCGCCGCGCCGCCGCCGATCAGGGCGACGGTGAGCATGCCGAAGATCGAGCCGTAGTGCGGGCCTTCGAAGATCTCGGCCACGATGGGGCCCATCACCGAGGTGAGCGCATAACCGAGCGAGCCTTGCGCGATCACCATCACCCACAGCAGCACCGGCGAGGGCCCGCCTTCGAGGGCGATCAGCGCGACATAGCAGATGGCGAAGCCCAGGCACCCCGCCGTCCATATCCATTCCCGCCCGATGCGGTCGGACAAGGCGCCGAGGCCGATCTGGCCCGGGATGCCGACGACGCTCACCAGGCCCAGCGCCCAGGCGGCCAGGATCGGCGAGAAGCCGACCTCGATCAGGTACTTGGTCTGGTGGACCTGCACGGCGTACCAGGCGAACAGCGCGCACACGTAGCCGAGCGCAATCCACCAGAAGCGCGCCGTCCTGATCGCGCGCGCCAGCGTCCAGTCGACCGACACCCAGGCGGCGTCGACGATATTCGAGCGAGCACGCGGCGCCGATGCGGCGGCGTGCGGTTCGCCGTCGGGCAGCAGGCCGATATCCTGCGGCCGGCGATGGACCAGAAGATTGAGCGGCCCCAGCACGCAGAGCACCAGCAGGCCCATCACCCAGCAGGCCGCCCGCCAGCCCTCGCGCTCGATGATCGACTGCAGCCACGGCAGCAGCACGATGGCGCCGACGCCCACGCCCGAGAAGGCGACGCTGATGGCGAGCGCGCGCCGGCGCACGAACCAGAACGGCAGGAACTGCGAATGGGCGGTGAAGGTCATGAGGTTGGCCCCCGCGCCCACCATCACGCCAAGCGTAGCGTAGAACTGCCAAGGATTGCCGATCAGGGTCGCGAGAAGAAGACCGGCCGTGACCATCGCCACGCCGCTTTCGATGACGATGCGCGGGCCCTTGCGATCCATGACGCGGCCGACGATCGGCCCCAGCACGGCCGAGACCAGGAAGCCGAAGGAGAAGGCGCCGGCCGCGAGCCCGCGATCCCAGCCGAACTCGGCGATCAGGGGCGGCAGAAGCAGCGAGAAGGCCGTGCGCGCGGTGACGGCGATCGCCATGGTCACGAAGGCGATGCCGATGATCAGCCAGCCGTAATAGAACGGCAGGCGCTGCCGCCGCCCCCTCACCGCGGATCGATCTCGTTCAGCGGCGCCTCGCCGCGCGCCGCTCGTTCGATGTTGCCGGCGATCAGCGCGGCCCGCGCCTCGATCATGCCTTCGGTCCAGCCCGAGACATGCGGCGTCATGATGACGTTGTCGAGCTCATGGAAGGGTTGCGCGGCGGGAAGAACAGGTCCGGGAATCGTCGGATAACGATACCAGACATCGAGCGCGGCGCCGGCGAGCTTGTGATCGGCCAATGCGCGATAGAGTGCGGCCTCGTCGACGATTTCGGCGCGCGCGACATTGACCAGGAAGGCGGTCGGCTTCATCAGGGCGAGCCGGCGCTGGTCGAGCAGGTTGCGCGTCGCCGGCGACAGCGACAGCGTGATCGCGAGATAGTCGGAGCTGCGCAGAACCTCGTCGAGCCGCTCGGGCCCGGCGATGAACGACACACCCTCGGGCGCATCCGCCTGCGGCTGGCGGCGGATGGCGCAGACCTCCATGTCGAACGCACGCGCGCGGCGGGCCAGCGCCTCGCCGATATGGCCGAAACCCAGGATGCCCAATGTCTTGCCGGCCAGCTCGGGATGAGGCGGCGGCATGGGCACGCCGACGGCCCATTGGCTGTCCCAGCGGCCCTGGCGCAAGCTGGCGTCCAGCCGGCGCAGGCCGCGCGTCAGCTCAAGCATGGCGCCCATGATGTATTCGGCGATGCCGGCCTCGTGGCCATAGGCGTTGGCGAGATGGGCGCCGGGCGGCAGCAACGCGCGCTCGATGCGATCGAGGCCCGCGCCGGGCACCTGCACGAGGCGCAGCCGTCGTCCGGCCTCGGCCATGGCCGTGGTGTAGCCCATCGACACCAGCACGTCGGCATCGCCGAGCGTCGCCGGAACACGAGCCTCATCGTCGACGGCGATCACCTCGCAGGACATGGCGAGATGGGCCTGCACCCGCTCCATCAGGCGGACCGCGAAGAACCCGGCAAAAACGACCTTCATCAATCAGTACCTCGTGCGGCACTATCCCGGCCGCGCCTCGTGCCATCAACTACATGCCAGGTAGTCATGAAAGCCTCGTCTTCCTTTCCCGACCGGCTAGCACGGTGGCGCAACAGACGGGGCCTTTCGCAGTTCCAGCTGGCGATGGCGACACCCTGCTCGCAACGTCATATCAGTTTCCTCGAGCTCGGTCGCACCAAGCCAAGCCGCGACATGGTCGTGCGCCTCGCCGCGGCGCTCGACATGCCGCTGCGCCAGTCGAACGAGCTCCTGCTGGCCGCGGGGTTCGCGCCGGCCTGGACGGAGGCCGCGCTGGACGCCGCCGCTCTCGCCCCGGTGCGTGACGCGCTCGCCTACATGCTGAAGCAGCAAGAGCCCTTCCCCGCCGTTGTCGTCGACCGCCGTTGGAACCTGCTGCAGGCCAACAAGGGCGCCGTCGCCCTGGTCGAGTTCCTGGTCGGACCGGTCGAGCCCGGTGCCGCGATCAATCTCGCCGATGCGCTGGTCGCGCCCGACGTGTTGCGGCCGCATCTCACCAATTGGCCGGAGGTCGTGCGCTACTTCGTGCGCAGCGTCGAAGCCGACGCCGCCGTGGACGGCACAACGCAGACTGCGACCCTGCTGCGGCGCCTGCTGGGCTACAAGGGCGTGCGGACGGCGATGGCGCAGACGCCGCCGCCCGCCGCCGACGCGCCGGTGCTGCCCATGCTCTTCGAAAAGG
>JADHLS010000455.1 GCA_016780605.1 Reyranella sp. | reverse complement strand
CATGTTCACCATGGAAAGCGGCGCCAAAGTGGCGAGCCGGTTGGCTACCTCGTCGATTTTGCTGTGGAAATCCTTCCGCTCGACCAGCCAGTCGAGATAGCCGACGGCCAGCAGGTCGGTATCGTGGAAGTCCTCCGACAACAGGAACGCGCGCTTGGCGAAGCTCGGGCTCACCTTCTGGGTATAGCGGCGCAGCCCACCGGGATAGTAGTGCAGCCCGAAGCGCGCCGCGGGCATGAAGAACCGCATGCCCTTCACGCCCAGGCGGAAGTCGCAGGCCAGCGCCATGTCGGTCGCCCCGCCATAGACGCCGCCGTTCAGGGCACAGAGCGTCGGCATGCGCATCGCCTCGATGCGGTCCATGACGTTCTCGAAGGCAGACTCTCTATGACCGGTTTGTTTCTGGCCGTTGGCCGGGATCGAGCCGAGATCGTAGCCCGAGCAGAAGGTCTTGTCGCCGGCGCCGGTCAGCACCGTGACACGCACATTGGGATCGGCATCGGCTGTCTCGACCGCCGCCATCAGCTGGTCGAGGCCGTCGGGATCGAGCCGGTTGTGCTTGGCCGGATCGTTCAGCGTGATGGTGGCGCGGGGCCCTTCGATGGCCAGAACAACGGTGTCGGTCATGAGGGTGGAAAATACCCGACCCGGTCGCCAAAAGCGACTAAGAGCGCATTCCGTTCGGCTGGCCCAGCCGAACGGAATGTGCCCGTTGAAACGTCGAATCCCGCCGCGCGATTTTCCGATACGGTGGAAACGCCGGCGTTTCCACCGTATCCGAAAACGCTCCGCCACGTCATATTGCGGCCCGGAGGAAGCCAGATGACCTATACCGCCCCGCTTGCCGATATGCGTTTCGCGCTGCGCGAAGTGGCCGGTCTGCAAGGCGTTGCCGCCCTGCCAGGCTACGAGCACGCCACCGACGATACAATCGACGCGGTGCTGGAGGAGGCGGCCAAGCTCGCGGGGAACGGCCTGGCGCCGCTCAACCGCGACGGCGACAAGGTGGGGGCCAAGCTCGAGAACGGCGTGGTGCGCACCGCCCCGGGATTTGCCGGCATCTACAAGGAGTTCGTCGAGGGCGGCTGGAACTCACTGCCCTTCGATCCCGAGTTCGGCGGTCAGGGAATGCCCTGGCTGCTTGCGGCCACGGTGCAGGAGATGTGGCAGGCCGCCAACATGGGCTTCGGACTGGTGCTGCTGCTGAACCAGGGCGCCATCGATGCCATCCATCATCACGGCTCGGCCGACCAGAAGTCGACCTTCCTGCCCAAGATGATCTCGGGCGAGTGGACCGGGACCATGAACCTCACCGAGCCGCAGGCGGGCTCGGACCTCGCCCAGCTCAAGAGCCGCGCGGTGAACAACGGCGACCACTATCTCGTTACCGGCCAGAAGATCTTCATCACCTACGGCGAGCACGACATGGCCGAGAACATCGTGCACCTGGTGCTGGCGCGCACGCCCGATGCGCCGGCCGGCGTGCGCGGCATCTCGCTGTTCATCGTGCCGAAGTTCCTGGTCGGCACCGATGGTAAACCCAGCAAGCGCAACGATCTGCGCTGCGTGTCGCTGGAGCACAAGCTCGGCATCCATGCCAGCCCGACCTGCGTGATGTCGTTCGGCGACGACGGCGGCGCCGTAGGTTACCTCGTGGGCGAGGAAGGCCGCGGGCTCTCCTACATGTTCACCATGATGAACAACGCGCGGCTGTCGGTCGGCATCCAGGGCCTGGCAATCGCCGAGCGCGCCTATCAACAGGCCGCCGCCTTCGCCAAGACGCGCGTGCAGTCCAAGGACGATGGCAGCGACAAGCCGCAGCCGGTGTCGATCATCCATCACGCCGACGTGCGCCGCATGCTGATGACCATGCGCGCCCAGATCGAGGCGATGCGCGCGCTGGGCTACTACACGGCGGCCGGCATCGATGGCGCGCTGAAGCATCCCGACCGCGGCGCTGCCAAGAAGATCCAGGACCGCGTCGATCTCCTGATCCCGATCGTCAAGGCGTGGTTCACCGACCTCGGCAACGAGATCGCCTCGGTCGGCGTGCAGATCCATGGCGGCATGGGCTTCATCGAGGAGACCGGCGCCGCCCAGCATCTGCGCGACGCCCGTATCCTGCCGATCTACGAGGGCACCAACGGCATCCAGGCGCGCGACCTGGTCGGTCGTAAGGTCGCCAAGGACGGCGGCGAGACCATGCTGGCCCTGGTGGCCGAGATGCGCGCCACCGCCCAGGAGATGAAGGCCGCCCCCGGTGACGACCTGGCGGCCATCCGCACCGCCCTGGAGGCCGCCGCAGGGGCCCTGGAGGACGCCACCAAATGGGTGGCCCAGTCCGTCAAGGCCGACCTGGTGGCCGCCCTGGCGGGCTCCGTGCCCTTCCTGAGGCTCGCGGGGACGGCCCTGGGTGGCTGGCTGCTGGCCAGGAGCGCGCTCGCCGCCCAGGGCAAGCTTGCGGCGCGCGACGGCGATCCGGCCTTCCTCGAAGCCAAGGTGGTGACGGCGCGCTTCTATGCCGAGGTCATTCTGCCGCCGGCGCTGGCCCAGCTGGGGCCCCTCAAGGCCGCCGGCCGCACTGTGTTCGCACTCGAGGAGTCTCAGCTCTGACGTCAGCTCCGAAGGGCGGCCTGATCGAACTGCCGCCGGACGAGGCCGAGGCCTTCGCCCGGCGCTTCGATCTCGCCCAACTGGAGCAGACCTTCCTCGACGACCCCTTCCCCTATTATCACGCGCTGCGCCGCTTCGCGCCCGTCAAGCGGCTGCCCGACGGCAGCGTGTTCCTGTCGCGCTATGCCGATGTCGCGGTGTGTTACCGCGATCCCGCGATGCGCTCCGACAAGAAAGCCGAGTTCGGCCCCAAGTTCGGCGTCGGCACGCCGCTCTACAAGCATCACACGACGAGCCTGGTGTTTAACGACCCGCCGCTGCACACCCGCGTGCGCAAGCTTTTAGCCGCAGCCTTCACGCCACGGGCCCTGTCGGCCTTGCAGCCGCGCATCGAGGCCGTGGTCGACGGCCTCCTGGCTGCGCACGCCGACCAGGGATCAATGGACCTGGTCGAGGATTTCGCCTTCCGCCTACCCGTCGAGGTGATCTGCGACATGCTGGGCGTCCCGGCGGGCGGGCGCGCGCCCTTCCGGCGCTACTCGCTGGCGATCCTCGGTGCACTCGAGCCCGTCGCCGGGCCCGAGCGACAGGCGGCGGGCAACGCCGCCGTCGCCGAGTTCTCGGCCTATCTCGACGGGCTGATCGCCCACCGGCGCAAGCGGCCGGCCGACGATCGCGACGTTTTGGGCACGCTGATCCATGGTGAGGTCGACCCTTCGGCAAGCTCAGGGCAGGCTGGCGAGCGGCTGTCGCACGACGAGCTGGTGCAGAACTGCATCTTCCTGTTGAACGCCGGCCACGAGACCACGACCAACCTGATCGGCAACACGATCGACGCCCTGCTGCGCTTCCCCGACGAGCTCAAGCACCTCAAGAAAGATCCCACGCTGCTCAAAAGCTGTGTCGAGGAAGGTCTGCGCTTCGAGAGCTCCAATCAGCTCGGCAATCGCCGGCTCTCGGCCGATCTCGAGATCGGCGGCGAGACGCTTCCCGCCGGCACCTACATCCATATCGGCATCGGTGCCGCCAACCGCGACCCTGCGCAGTTCGCCGAGCCCGACCGCTTCGACGTGGGACGCGAGCCCAATCGCCACTTTGCTTTCGGCTCTGGCGTCCATATGTGCCTCGGCGCCGTGCTGGCGCGCATGGAGGCTACGATCGCGATCGGCCGGCTGGTCAGCCGGTTCGACGGACTGCACCGCGCCGGCACGCCCGAGCGCGGCGGCCGCGCCCGCTTCCGCGGCTTCAATCGCTACCCGATCGCCTGGAAGGCCTGATCTTGCCGGACCGCGGACCTCCAGGTCCGCTCATGGTCTTGGTCTTCCGGACCGCGCGTCCTGCGCGCTCATGATCATGAGGCGCGCTGGAAGCGCGCGGTCCGGAAGAGCATGAGCGGACCTGGAGGTCCGCGCTCCGGCAAGACATCAGAACACCTTCACCATGTGGACCCTGGTGTGAGGATCGAGGCCGTGGTCGGGTGGGCCACGCCCCACGATCTCGAAGCCGTGCCGGCGGTAGAGGCGAATGTTGGCCTCGGCCATCTCGGCGGTCTCGAGCGACAGGCCGCCGAGGCCGCGTGACCGCGCCAGCTCGTCGATGCGCACCAGCAGCCAGCTGCCGACACCAGTGCCCTGTCGCGACGGATCGACGGCGATCTGCTGGATGTAGAGCTCGTTCTCCCGTGGTTCGGTCCTGACGGCGCCGACGATCCGATCGCCGTCCAGAGCGACAAAGACGTCACCGCGCTCCAGCTCCGCCACAAACTGCTGCCAGCGTTCCGCATACCCGGCAGATCCTTCCGTGGGCCACTCGCGCCCGAGGGCGCGGACATAGGGCGTGAAGGCGGCGCGTATAATGCGCCCGGCCTCTTCGACCTCGGTCATCGTCGCCGTTCTGAAGGTCAGCACCATCAACGCAGAGTACCAAACAAAACGCCCGCCGGGGCGGCCGGCGGGCGTGTCGTTCAATCCGTGGGACGAGGCTTACGCCGCCGCCTGTTCTTCGGCCGGCTCCGCGGACGGGCCGCTGTCCTGGCCCTTCGCGGCGGTATCGCGCTCGACGAACTCGATCACCGCCATCGGCGCCGCGTCGCCGAAGCGGAAGCCCGCCTTCAGCACGCGCAGGTAGCCGCCGGCGCGCTTGGAGTAGCGCGGGCCCAGCGTCGTGAAGAGCTTGTCGGCGATGTAGGGATCGCGCAGGTAGCCGATCGCCTGACGCCGAGCATGCAGACCGCCCTTCTTGCCGAGCGTGACCAGCTTCTCGACGATCGGACGCAGGTCCTTCGCCTTGTGCAGCGTGGTCGTGATCTGCTCGTGCTTGATGAGAGCACCGGCCAGGTTGGAGAACATCGCCTTGCGATGCTCCGCCGTGCGGTGGAACTTCCGACCGCGATTTCCGTGACGCATGACTAAATCCCTTCCGGCCTAGTACGGCTCTTCCAGCCGCTTGGCCATCTCCTCGATGTTGTCCGGCGGCCAGCCCGGGATTTCCATGCCCAGGTGCAGCCCCATGCCGGCCAACACTTCCTTGATCTCGTTCAGCGACTTGCGGCCGAAGTTCGGCGTGCGCAGCATCTCCGCCTCGGTCTTCTGCACCAGATCGCCGATGTAGATGATGTTGTCGTTCTTCAGGCAGTTGGCCGAGCGCACCGACAGCTCGAGCTCGTCGACCTTGCGCAGGAGATTGCGGTTGAACGGGAAGTCGTCCTGCTGCTCCTCCTTGCGGACCTCGCGCGGCTCCTCGAAGTTGAT
>JADHLS010000454.1 GCA_016780605.1 Reyranella sp. | reverse complement strand
GGGAACCTGGTGAAGGGGCGTGTGCGCACAACGGCTCAGCCCCCCAGGCGTTGCGCCCCTCTCCTCGAGGTCCCGCCCTTCAGGACTGCCGTCGCCAGCGATAGCCGAAGGCGCGGATGCTCTCGATCGAATCGAAGCTGCTGTCGGCCGCCCGGAACCGGCCGCGGATGCGCCGGATGACGCTGCGCACGTTCACCCAGAAGCCCTTCTCGCCGTAGCCTGACTGGAAGCCCTTGTAGTGCAGGTAATCGTAGATGGTTCGGTAGTCGACGCAGCAATCGGCATGGGAGGCGAGCAGCACGACGATGCGGAATTCGCCGCCCGTCAGGTGAACCTCGACGTCGTTCCACCAGATGCGCCGCTGGGCGAGATCGATCTGCAGCTTGCCGCAGGTGAACCGCTCGGTCGGCGGCGACGAGGGCCGCCGGAACGCCGGCGCTTGCGGCAGCGTCCCGCCGGCCACCGGCACGCCGTCCAACCCCACCGTGTGCCCGACGGCCTTGTGAGGCCGCTCGTTCAGCGCCGGATGGTCATGGAAGCTCTCGACGTCGAAGCCGCGCTTGGCCAGCACGGTCGCGAGGTTGGCGAGCGTCGAGGGATCGCCCTCGACCACGAGCATGCGGACCCGCCCAGACTTGGCCGCGGCTTCATCGGGGGAAGCCAGGATGCTGGACGAAAGAGAATCGATGGTGCCTTCGCTCACGGTTACGCCCTCCTACGGATGGATCGGAAATGAACGTTGAATCGACAGAATCGGGAAATCTGGAGGCGCGGCCGCCGGCGCCTCATGTCGTCCTGAGCGCCAGCGAAGGACCCCATCGCCGCTTGCAATCGGCATGAGATCCTTCGCGACGCTCAGGATGACACTTGCAACCGGCATGAGATCCCTTCGGCTGCGCTCAGGGCAGGCCTTCGCTTCGCTCAGGATGACAGTAGGCGGATTGATGCGTTGGCAGGGCGCTGGCCCGGTCAGGCGGCGCGCTCCAGTCGCGCCATCCTGCGAGGCACACATCGGCTGGCAGCCGACGGCATGTACGCCCCCGCCTGTAAAGTCGATCACCCGACTCTCCCTTCCACACCGCCGTCGGGCAATCGCTGCTTAGCCGGATACCCCTACCCGACCAGCAACCCAAGGCGACCCACCACACACGAACCCGGCCACACGATGCACGGATAGGTAGCGCCGAACAATGAAGCGATGGCCGGGTCACAGCGTGATCACATGCTCGAGGCGGTGCAGGCGATGATTGGCAGCGACGTCGCGGAGTGGCGCAGTAGTTGCTTACGCGGGAGTTGCTGAAGCGGATCAGATGACGTGCCGGATCCGATGACGTTAGTGTCATCTGACGAAGAGCTTACGATCGACGGCAGGCGAAGGACGTCTTTCCGTGGGGCGACAGAAAAATGAAAGGGGATGAACGTCACCACGCCCCGAGGACGAAGCCCTCCTTGCGCGCTGCCTCCGCGAGGCGGTCGTCGAGGGTGACGACCTCCTAGGCCGATGGACGGCTCGGCCACCAGCAGCGACACGAGCGCCGAGGCGTCCCAGAATTTCACGCCGCGTTCAACGACCTTCGCGCCGTTCGTTCAGCAGGGCGGTGAGCGCCGACGAGCCCTTCTTCGCCTGAGGCGGCGGGCTGGACAGCACCGAACGTGCCGGTTTGCCCGAGCGCGCCCGAACGACGCCGGCGCGGATCAGCCGTGCCAGCCGTTCATCGTCCGGCTCGAGCCGGGCCACGGGGCGTCCGCGGTCGTCACCCGGCATAAACCTTCCTCACCTCACCGTCGGCCCACTTCACCGCATCCTCCGCCGCCATGCCCTGCACCGCCTTCGCGTACATGTCGACGATGATGTATTTCGACAGCACCTCCGCCGCCTTCGCCCCCGCCGGCCCGGCATAGCCGTAGACGCGGCCGAGCCGCGGCGCCACGCGGTAGGGCGCCATCACCGGGTCCTCCCGCCACATCTCGTGGTTCTCCCACATCTTGGTCGGCCCGGTGGCGAAGCCCTTCTGCACGTTGAACCATTTGCCGTAGACCTCGGGCGAGTGGAACCACTTCAGGAACTCCACCGCCGGCGCCTGGTTCCTGGAATACTTCATCACCATCATGCACTGGAAGGGATGCACGCCGAACTGGCCGGCCGGACCCTTCGGAAGGGGCGCATGCTGGATGTCGGTCTTGAGCTGCATCCCCTTGTCGGTCTTGTACTGGTCGGGCTTGCGCAGTGCCTCGATATAGATCGAGGCGCCGTTCAGGGTGGCGCTGATCGTGCCCGACAGGAAGGCGCGGTTGTTGTTGCTGTCGTCCCAGGCGAGGCCGCCCTCGTCGTGCGCCTCCTTCCAGAACGCCGTCAGGAACTTCACCGACTCCACCGTCTCCTTGGTGTCGAGCCGCACCGTCTTGCCGTCGTCCTCGACCTCGCGTCCGCCCCACGACCAGAGATAGGGATAGGCGAAGGCCGGCGCATCCCCCACCGTGTGGCCGAGCGTCTGGCCGAGCGGCCGGCCCTTGGCCTTGAGCTTCCTGCCCGCCTCGCGGTAGGCGTCCCAGGTCTCGGGGAATGTCGTGACGCCGATCTCGTCGAACCACGATTTGCGGTAGGCGACCATGGCGCCGATGATGCAATAGGGCACGGCGATCCACTTCCTGCCGTCGTGCGTGTTGGCCTTGGCGAGGTCGTAGTAGCCGCCCTGCGCCGCGCCCAGCGCCTCGCACACCGCCGAGACATCGGCGACGCTGTCGGCATAGAGCTGCGCCTTGTTGTCGAAGATCATGATGATGTCGGGCCCGCCCTGCGCCTGGATCGCCGCGGTCGCCCGCGGCTGCAGGTCATTCAGCCCGATCGTCTCCATGTTGATCTTGAAGCCGAGCGCCTTCTCTGCTTCCGCCAGCATCGACTGGCGCAGGATCTGGTCGCCCGCCGGCACGAAGTCGTTCCACTTCAGCCAGTGCACGGTCGTCGCCTGCGCATAGGCGGGCGCCCGGCCGGTGGCGAGGATGCCGGCCATGCCACCGGCGGCGTTGAGGGCGAGTGCTCCAGTACCCGAGGACTTCAGGAACTGGCGACGCGTGGTACGAGCCATTGGTTCCTCCCTGGTACGCATGCTGTTGGGACGCACGCTTTATGAGGGGAGGGTAGGCTCGGAGGCGGGGCTGGGCAAGTTGTGCCGGGACGGGGAATGTGACTTATCGGTGTGCCGGACCGGGGCCTTCACACCTGCGAGATTGCTAAGCCAGCCGCCCTGCCAGTTAAACCTACTCAGAGCGTGCTTTCGAGCTGCTTGATCAAATTCAAGGCGTCTTGGACTTCTTTCTCGTAAAGCGGTGGACTACCCGAGTGCGCTGCCGGATTAAGGACCCGCTCGGTACAGGCGAGAATGTCATCGATCAATTTTACCTGGCGAAGACGCTCTACGTGTTCGTCTTTCAAAAGTCGACGAAGCCTTTCGCGATTTGTCTTCAGCCTACCCTTGGTAGGCTTATCCAGAGCCGGATCACTTTCGAGGTCATCGTCGGTAGCAGAAACTACCAAGGTTCGATGCGCACTTGGTGTATTGCGAAGGACCTTCTCATAGAGCTGCACCGGTAACTCAGCGAGGACTTTATTGCGGGCAGCCCGGAGGGCTTCAGCTAGGCCAACGAAGTCTTTGGTCGGCACGACGTCATTGTGACCTATGAAGCGTTTCGCAGTGTCCTCGCAGGCCTTGCGCAGGCACAGCGCAGCCTCATCCAGACTGTGCCCATGCAGATATTCTTCGGCCTTCTGTATTTCTGTTTTTTCTGTCTTGGCATCGATCTTCGTATTGGCGTTGCCGTCGAGGCGGAAATAACACCACTGCGTTCGAGCGTCAATCGGAACGAGTCCACCGAGCTTTCAAGGCGCTTCAGCAAGTTGGACTTCATCATGGCGATCAGGATTCGTTCACGACCTTCCTGAGTAAAGCCGCCTAAGATCTTGTTCTCGTAGGCGGTCCGAACACTCGCGGGCAGATCTTTTCGAAGTTTGCTGGTCGGATGGTACAACGACAATCGGAGCCGACCGATTTCATCGTCAAGTTGTTCGAACGAAAGAAAACGCCGTTCGAGATCAATGGCCGGATGGATAGCGATTGGTGGGGGCCGGCGCGGGAACCCGCCCAAGTCCTTCATCTCGGCTGCATAGTATGCAGCAACTTGCCGGCGTGAGCGGGCAATGCTGAGGCCGTCGAGAAGTTTGAAGAAGTCACCTCCAATTGCAGCGATAAGTTCGCGGGTTTTGCGCTGACCCGGCGGCCTTCTGGCCCAATTTGTAAAATGAGTTTGAGCTTGACGTGTCGTCTCTCTGACTGAAGGAATTTCAAGCATCTCCGAAAACGCAGCGTCTGCAGCTGTGTCTCTCGTTACGTCACCACCGGCGATGAAGGAGATCTGATTGCGAAGATCGGTTAACTGGTTATTTACCGGAGTAGCCGAAAGCAGCAAAACTTTCGTCTTCACACCGGCGGAGATGATATCCTCCATGAGCCGTTGATAGCGACTTTTACGTTCCGCGGGCTCACCAGGGCGTTGCGTCGCCAATCTGTTGTTTCGAAAGTTGTGAGACTCGTCGATGACGACTAAGTCGTAGACACCCCAGTTCAAGGAGTCCAATTCAAGGCCGTTGACGTTGCCTGATTCGCGCGAAAGGTCAGTATGATGGAGGACGTCATACCGGAACTTATCGTCAGAGAATGGATTGAGTGAGCTCGGATTCCGGTAAATAGTCCAGTTGCGACTGAGTTTCTTCGGGCAAAGAACGAGCACACGCTCATTGCGCAGTTCAAAGTACTTGATGACAGCGAGAGCAGTGTAAGTTTTCCCTAAGCCGACACTGTCAGCAAGAATGCAGCCGTTGTAGTCAAGAATCTTGTTAATGGCCGCCTTGGCGCCGTCCTTCTGAAAGGAGAATAGCGCCCGCCAGATACCAGTGTCTGGAAGAGCAACTCGCCGAAGATTGTCGTCGACGTCGCGAGTACCTTCGAGGTAGTCGCGGAAAAGGTGGAACAGCGTCAGATAGTAGACGAATTGAGGCGACTGGTTCGCATAGAGTTTCCTAAGATAAAGCAGAACATCCTGCTTTACATCCGCGACCCACTTTTCATTGCTCCAGAGCTCTGCAAACCACTGCTTTAGTTCGTGTCGATCACGATTGCTGTCTACGATGAGGTTTAGCTCAATGTTGTTGCCGTCCTCGCCCAAGCCGAGGCCGCGGACAGTGAAGTTGGAACTTCCAAGGATATTCGACCGTACTGCCCTCATCGCTTGCATGGCAGGCTTTTGGCGAGGCGAATGGCGCTGGGAGTCTTGAGGAGATGCGCGCTCGCATTGCGCGCTACCGCCGTGCCGATAG